>NZ_CALIAA010000261.1 GCF_938040765.1 uncultured Fretibacterium sp. | reverse complement strand
AACAGGAATCCCACCGGAATCAGGGCCAGCAGCCTGCCGTTCATGACGCAGAGGGCCGCGAGGGCCCCCCCCAGAAAATGCGCCCCCGTATCCCCCATGAAGGTCCGGGCCGGATGAAGGTTATAGAACAGGAAGCTCGACGCCATCGCAAAGAGCAGGACCATCGCCAGCGCGTTGAAGCCCGAACCGTCGGAGGAAACATCGGATGGAAGCAGAAAGGCCAGGGCCCCGAGGGCGATCAAAAAGCACCCTCCCGCCAGCCCGTCCAGACCATCCGTGATGTTCACCGCGTTCATCATTCCCGAGACGCCAAGGATCGCCAGGGGGAAGACCAGCCACACCGGCCCCGGGATCCCGCTCCAGAGGGCCAGACCGCCGCGAAGGTGGACGACGAGCGCCCAGGCTCCGCACACGACGAGCTGGACCTTCAGCTTGGCGAGGCTCCGAAACCCCTCGCTGGATTTGCGGAAAAACTTCATCCCATCGTCGACCAGCCCGATGGCGCCTCCCGCGATCGGCAGGGACCAGAACACGAGGGCCTCGCTTCCCCATGTCGCGAGGAGGGCCAACAGGGCCATGAACAGGAAGACGCATCCCCCCATCGGAGGGGTCGCGGCCTTGATCTCGACGTCGATTCCAACTCCGTAGCTCTTTTGAGCCTGTCCGACGCTCCATCGCCGCTGGACGCCAATCCAGACACGCTGCAGGAGGAGCCCCAGGAGAAAAAAGCCGCCCCCCCAGACGGCGATCTCCATCATGAAGCCTCCCCGGAGCCGTCGGAGGAAACGGGCTCCGCCGCGAGGCCCTCGACGACCCTCTCGAGCTCCAGGCTGTTGGAACCCTTCACCAGGATCCCCGCCCATTCGGCGGCCCTCGCGGCGTCCAGAGCCTCCCTCCAGCCCCCAACGAAACGGCGGTTCGGCTTCTCCTCCAGGGCCCCGCGCCAAAGCTCCCCCACCAGCACGGCCTCGTCCACACCGTCGATCAGGGGCTCCAGCTCACGATGGTATCGTACCGCATCCGGCCCCATCTCCCGCATCTCCCCCAACACGACCATCTTAGGCGTCACGGATCGAAGGGACAGGAAGGTCTCCAGGGAGGAGCGCATGGAAAGCGGATTGGCGTTGTAGGCGTCGTCGACGACGAATCCTTCCCGCCCCGCGGCGGGAAGGATCCTGCCGCGCCCCTTGATTCCACGAAACCCCTCGAGGGCCGCGGCCCCCTCCCTCAGGGGAATGCCCAGCCGGCATCCCGCCGCAGCGGCGAAGGCCAGGGGCAGGGCCAGATGTGGCCCCCACAGGCCGGAACGGATGCATGCCTCGTCCCCGCCGCCCCGAAGGCGGAAGGTGAGGAAGGGCAGGACGCCCTCCAGGGCAAAACGGGGTTCTTCGATGAGAAAATCCGCCTCACGCTCCATCCCTATGGAGTCGACGGAGGGCCCCGACAGGCCCGCGGCGGCCCCGCGAAGCAGGGGGTTATCGAAGTTGTAGAGGAAGCGGCGCAGCCGCCCGGAGCCGGCGATCTCCATCTTGGCCCGTAGGACCCCCTCGACGGACCGGAACCCCTCGAGATGGACGGGCGCCACCTGGGTCACCATGGCCGTCGTGGGAGGAAAGAGCTCGGACAGCTCCGCGATCTCCCCCGCCTTGTTGGCCCCGAACTCCAGGAGCAGCAGCTCCGCGTCGGGCGGCATGGCCAGGACCGTCGCGGTGCATCCGATACGGGTGTTCAGGCTCCGGTCCGCCGAATGGACCCGGAAGCGCGCCCTCAGGACGCGCCGCAGGGCCTCACGGGTCGTCGTCTTCCCCACGCTTCCGGTCACCGCGACGACCTCCTCCGGCGCAGTCCGTCGGAGGTAGGCCGAGGCCAGCCGGGCCAGGTCCCGCTCGGGGTCCTCCAGCTCGACGCAGGGAACGACGGGGTCCTCGGGACGCTTGCCGCGCCGCACGACGATCAGGGCCGCGCCCTTTTCGAGCGCCTGAGGGACGTACCGATGACCGTCCGTCCGCTCCCCCTCCAGGGCGACGAAAACGCCCCCCCGCTCCACGTCGCGGCTGTCGGTCGCGACGTGAGCGGGAAAGGGGATCCCCTCGACTCCCTGCCCCACCTCCGCTCCGATCAGGGCAAACATCTCGCCCACGGAAAGCCTGGCGCTGTCCTCCATTGTCTTCCTCCCGCCTCGAATCAGGAACTTATACGGCTGCATCGTCCGCCGAGGACCCGCACGTCCGGCTTCAATGGTCGCCCCCGGAGGAGCGGATCCAGGAATCCACCGTCTCCGCATCGTTGTAGGGCGTCTTTTTCCCGCCCTGCTCCAGGTACCGCTCCGGGCCCTTCCCCGATACCACCACCACGTCCCCGGGAGCGGCTATGCTCAAAGCGGTGCGGACGGCCTCCCTGCGGTCCAGGATAACCCGATGCCGCGCACCGCCCGATTCCTGAATTCCCCCGACGATCCCCGCCGCGATCTCCGCGGGGTCCTCGTCCCTCGGGTTGTCCATGGTCACGATCACGAGATCGGCCAAGTCGGCGGCGACCCTGCCGAGGGCGGGGCGGTTGAGAGGATAGCGCCCCCCCCCATGCCCGAAGACCGATATCAGGCGGCCCGGGCAGAGCGCCCGAGCGGCGGCGAGGACGTTTTTCAGGGCCTCGGGGGTATGGGCGAAATCGATGAAGCAGCAGGCGCCGTTCGGCAGGGAATGTCTCTCGAGGCGTCCGGGGACCTGCGGGACCTCGGCGGCCCCACGGACCACGGCCTCGTCCTCCACCCGCCCACGCAGCGCCGTTACCGCCGCCAGCACGTTCCAGACGTTGAAGTTCCCCACGAGAGGGCTCCGCAGATGCAGGTCCGGGAAACCACGCATCGACACCGTCATGGAGGTCCCCTCCAGGCCGGTCCGGAACTCCGTCACGCGCGCGAAGGCTTCGGAGGCAAGGGCAAACCCCCGCACATTCTCGGGAAAATCCTCCAGCAGCCGATGCCCGTAAGGGTCGTCCGCGTTGGCGGCCCCCTCGAATCCGGGCCGTGCGTAGCGCGAAAACAGGAGCCGCTTGGCCTGGAAATAGTGCTCCATGTCCTTGTGGAAATCCAGATGTTCGGGGTTCAGGTTCGTAAAGAGCGGAACGTCGAAGCGGCATCCCCTCAGTCGCCCCAGAAAGAGCCCGTGGGAGGAGGTCTCCATCACGCAGGCGCCGCATCCGTTCCGGACCATCTCCGCAAGCCGGCGCTGTACGACGCAGCTCTCGGGGGTCGTCCTGTCCGCATCCCTTTCCTTCACCCCGTCGCTCTCCACGATCGTGCCCAGAAGTCCCGAGCGTATCCCGGCGGCATTCAGGATACTGCGCAGGACGTAGGTCGTCGTGCTCTTGCCGTTCGTCCCCGTGACCCCCACCATCAGCAGCTTCTCCGACGGATTCCCGTATACGGCGGCGGAGACCTCGCCCATGACCTCGCGCACGGACGGGACCACGACGGACGGAAGCCCGGCGTCGACGGGCCGCTCGCAGAGCAGGGCCGCGGCCCCAAGCTCCCGGGCCATGGGAATGTAGTCGTGCCCATCGCTCCTCTCGCCCCGAATGCAGCAGAACAGGGCCCCCGGACGAACGCTCCGGCTGTCGGACACGACGTCCGTTATCCGGGGGTTCCCCCCGGCCCCCTCGGCCTCCCGAAGGAGGCCCATCTCCCGAACGAGCTCAATCAGGCTGGAAAAATTCACACTCATGACCGATCATTCTTTCCCGGGGCATAATATTCGACCTCCGCCATCTCCTCGACGATGGCCCGAAAGGAGGGGGCGGCCAGTTCGCCTCCGTAGTAGCGTCCGCTCGTGGGCTCCCCTATGGACAGGAGCATGAGATAGCGCGGCTTTTCATAGGGCCAGAAGCCGATGAAGGACGCGACGTAGCGGTTCTTGCTGTACTTCCCGGATTCCGCGACCTGAGCGGTTCCGGTCTTCCCCGCCAGCTCGGTGATGGCGGTGTTCGCTCCCTTTCCGGTCCCCTCGAGCACAGCGGACCGCATCGTCTTTCGCAGCCATTGCGCCGTCTCGGGGGTGAGGACCTCCCGCATCACACGGGGCTCCCCCCTGTAGACGACCTCCCCCGACGAGTTCACGGCCTCCTTGACGATATAGGGACTCATCAGCTTCCCCCCGTTCACGACGGCAGCCATGGCGTTGATCAGCTGCAGCGGCGTGATGGCCAGCCCCTGGCCGATGGCGATGTTGGCGGGCACGACGCCGCGCCACTGCTCGGGGAAGGGCAGGATTCCGTTCGCGACCCCCGGCAGTTCGACGTCGCTCGCCGAGCCGAACCCCCAGCTCCAGAGGGTCTCGTACATCTTGACCTTCTCGGACCGGACGCCGATCTGAGCCATCCCCACGTTGGAGGATTTGATGATGAGCTGGGCCGTGCTGATGTTCCCCATCGCCCTGGGGTAGGCCTCCGCCACGTAACCGTCGGCGACCTTGAGGCGGGCCGGACAGTGAAAGGTCTCGTTCGTCCGCACCCAGCCCTGCTCCAGGGCTATGCCCATATAAATGGGCTTGAACGTCGACCCGGGTTCGTAATTGCGGCTGACGGCGTTGTTAGAGAGCGCTTCCTTTCGGAACCCCTCCCGGACCCGGGGGTCGAAGGGAGGCCAGCTGGCCATGGACAGGATCGCCCCCGTCCAGGGGTCCATGCAGATCGCCGCCGCCCACTTCGCCCCGTTTCCCGACGCGATTTTATCGAGGTGCTTTTCGACCACATACTGCATCCGGCTGTCGACGGTCAGGGTCACGACGGGCATGACGTGGCTCCGCTCCGGTTCGTCCCCGCCCAGGCCGATCGAATGGGCCCCCGGGCGTCGGATGATGATGCGGTACCCCGGAGGGTCGTAAAGGACGGAGTTCCACGACTGCTCGATCCCGGCCTGACCGCGGTTGTCGATGTCGCAGAACCCCAGCACGTGGGCCAGGAGGCTTCCGTTGGGATAGCGCCGCTCCTGCTCTCCGATGTCGCGGACGGCCCGTATGTTCAGCGCCAGGATTTTCTGCGCTTCCTCCCCCGACACCTTACGCTTCAGCCAGACGAAACGCCCCTCGCCGTTCGGCTGCAGCTTCCCCACGACATCCTCGGAAAACACGCGGCGAAGGGCCGGGAGATCGGCGGAATCGAGGAGCTTCGGATCGACGGCGAAACTGGACACCATCTCGGGAATCACCAGGGCGTTGCCCTTGGAATCCTGGATGATGCCCCGATTCGCCTTGACGGGTACCCGCCTCCAGTACTGCTGCTGGGATTGCTGAAGCACCCTGGGGTCCGGATAGCAGTGACGTTCGACCAGCGTCCGGGCAAACAGCACGAACAGCACGACGAACAGGCCCCACGGACTGAAAAGGCGCCGCCTCAAAAGTCAGCGCCCCCTTGGCAGGCTTCGCGTCCCCGGACCTTCCGCATGGAGCTCCATCCTCCGCTCAGTTCCCCTCCCCGAGGATCCAGGCGACCCTCGCGCGCCAGCCCCTCGCCGGCTCCGAAACGCTCTCGGCGGTCAAAGCTCCATCGCGGGGCCGGACGAGGATGGTCTCCGCAACCCGAACCTTCTCCATCCCAAGCTGCTCCTTGCAGTAGCTGTAGATTCTGATGGGAGCCACAAGGCCGGAGAACTCCTGCCTCAGGGCGGTCTCCTCCATCGAGTACCTTCCGATAGCCCGGTTCAGGCTGTCGAGTCGATACGCCAGGCGGCCCGCTTCATAACGCAGCGCCCCCAGCGCCAAAAGCACGAGCAGGCCGAACACAACTCCCGTCATGAAGTTCTTTCTCATTGCTCGTCCTCTGTTGACTCTACCCATAAGTTACAGCCCCCGTCCATAGATGCTGCGTCCCCAAGTTGACCTTATAAGCTGACCTAAGACCTAAGAGAAAGAAAATGCCCTGAGCTTGGCGCTCCTGGCCTTGAAATTACGCTCCGTCTCCTCTTCGCCGGGTTGAATCGGATGGCGGGTCAGAACCCTGCCCCGCCCTTCCTCCTTCTCCCAGGCCCGGAAGCGATGCTTGACGATCCTGTCCTCCAGGGAGTGATAGGAGACGATCACGGCAACGGCCCCCTTCGCCGCCAGGCCCGGCAGGGCCGACAGCATGGACTCAAGCTCCCCCAGTTCGTCGTTGACGTATATCCGAAGCGCCTGAAAGACGCGCCGCGCCGGGTGAATCCCCATCTTCCTCTGGACCGGAGCCGGAAGGAGCTCCCGGATCAGGGCGACGAACTGCCCCGTCGTCTCGATCCGTCTTCCCCTGCGCCTCTCGGCCTCGACGCGCGCGGCGATCTGGCGCGAATAGCGTTCGCCGCCGTACTCCCAAAATATCCTGGCAAGCTCTCCTGCGCCCTCCCGCATCAGGACCTCCGCCGCGGTCGGGGCACCTCCATGAGGATCCATCCTCATGTCCAGCGGCCCGTCATGCTGGAAGGAAAAGCCCCGCTCCGCCTCCGTCAGCTGCATGTTGGAGACCCCGAGGTCGAACACCAGCGCGTCGAACGGAGCCTCGTCCCGAAGGAGGGTCCCCATCGCCCCGAAGCGGCCGTGCACCGCACGGAACCTCGGGACAAAACGCCCGAGCCTTTCTTCCGAATGGGATATCGCGCTGAGGTCGCGGTCCAGCCCCAGGACCCGTACCCCCGGAAGGGCCTCGAGGATCGATTCCGAATATCCCCCCAGCCCCAGAGTCCCGTCAAGGACCCTGACGCCGTCCTTTCTCTCCGACAATGGGGCCAGGAACCCCATCACCTCCTGCAGCAGGACCGGCTCGTGCGTCATGCTTCGGCGCCGCCCCCCGTCAGCTCGGGAAGCATGGCGAGCCCCGCGCTCCAGTACTCCGTCCACCTCGAGCGGTCCCAGACCTCCGCATGATCGTTGACGCCGTTCACGACGACGTCCTGATCGAGCGCCGCATAGTCGCGAAGCACCCCCGGCAGCAGGATCCTTCCCGCTCCGTCGAGCGCGAGTTCATGCGCGCTCGAGAGGATGAGCCTGTGGAGTTTCCGGGTCCTCTCGCTGTCCAGAAAGGAGCTCGTCTTCAGCCAGGCGGTGAAGTTCTCCCACTCCTCCCGGGAATAGAGCGAGACGCAATGCTCCATCCCGATCGCGGCGACGAGCGTATCGCCCAGCCTCTCCCGGAACTTCGCCGGAAGGACCAGGCGAGCCTTCGTATCCAGACGATGTTCGAAGGTCCCCATCAACATGAAGGCATCTCACCGCCGCTTTCCCTTTCCCCACTTTTTCCTACTTACTTCCACTTCATGACATTTTCCCCCACAATATCACTTGCGTAAAATAACTGAAGGGACTTAAGGCTCAAAAAGGCAAAGGCTTTGGTCCTCTTGTCCCTGGGATTCATTGCGTCGTTTTTCCGGTCAGGGGAACCGGACCGGGGCCTGCGTGCGGAAGCGGGACGCCCGCCCCCAAAGAATGCTATACTTCTTACTAATAAAGAAGAGATATGGAGGAGATTTTTGCAGGAGCGCGTTCCCGGGCAGGGGACGACATCGATTTGGGGGTAAATCATTCGTGGACTCATCCGTATTGCTTCACGCAGCCGGCGGCGTAGGCCTTTTTCTCTACGGAATCAAGCTGATGAGCGAGGCCCTGCAGTTCA
>NZ_CALIAA010000260.1 GCF_938040765.1 uncultured Fretibacterium sp. | reverse complement strand
CAAGAACGGAAGGGTTACCGACGACGCACGAATCCGGGCTCACGAGAGCACCCTGCGCAAGCTCCTGGACGGGGGCGCGAAGGTGGCGCTCATCTCCCACTTTGGCCGCCCCAAGGGCGCGTTCGATCCTCTCCTGTCCCTGAAGCAGATCGTCCCGGACGTGGAGAGGGCCTATGGGGTCAAGGTCCTGTTCGTCGATGACTGCGTGGGCCCCAAGGTGCAGGCCGCGCTGGACACCCTGTCCAAGGGGGAGGTCATCCTCCTCGAAAACGTGCGCTTTCACTCCGAGGAGCAGAAGAACGATCCGGCCTTCGCGGCCGAGCTGGCGAAGCCCTTCGATGTCTTCGTCATGGATGCCTTCAGCGCGGCCCATCGGGCCGACGCCTCCACCAGTGGGGTGATCCCCCTGCTCTCGTCCTTTGCGGGCGATCTCCTGGTCCGGGAGGGGAAGAGGCTCGGGGCCGTCAGCGAAGCCCCGGCAAAACCCTTCGTCCTGCTTCTGGGCGGGGCCAAGGTATCCGACAAGATCGCCGTCGTCGGGAACCTCCTGGACAAGGTTACGACGATCCTTATCGGCGGGGGCATGGCCTACACGTTTCTGAAGGCTCAGGGGCTCGAGATCGGCCGTTCGCTCTGCGAGACGGATCGACTGGAATTCGCCCGGCAGACCCTAGAGGAGGCCAGGGCCAGGGGAGTCCGGCTGCTCCTTCCGGTGGACAGCGTCGTCGCCGCCGTGCTCGACGCGTCGGAGACGAAGGTCGTCTCGAGCACGGAGATGCCCCCCGACCGGATGGGGCTGGATATCGGCCCCAAGACCATCGAGCTCTTCACCTCGGCCCTCAAGGAGGCCAAGTCGGTCCTCTGGAACGGGCCGATGGGGGTCTTCGAGAATCCCCGATTCGCCGCGGGGACGCGGGCCATGTGCCGGGCGGTCGCGGACTGCACCCGGGCCGGGGCCGTGACGGTGATCGGTGGCGGGGACACCGCTTCCGCGGTTCGCGAGTTCGGATTCGACGACAAGTTTTCCCACGTCTCGACGGGCGGCGGGGCCAGCCTGGAGTACTGCGAGGGGAAGGCGCTTCCCGGAATGGCGCCGTTCGAGATCAAGTAGAGCGAAAAAGTAAAAGCGAGAAGGAGGTCACGTCCCCGATGAAGAAGATCCGCCTCTACGGAAACTGGAAGATGAACATGACCCGCGCGGAGACGACGGCGTTCATGTCCGAGTTCGCGCGGTCTGCGAAGCCTCTGGAGGCCGTCATGGGCCGGAATCTGGAGGTCGCCGTGTTCCCGCCCTTTACCTCGCTCTGGGCCGCGAACGAAGCGATGCGGTCGGTATCCGGCCCCATGCCGCTTCTGGGGGCCCAAAACGTCTATATCGGGGATCACGGGGCCTTTACGGGCGAGGTCTCCATCCCCATGCTGAAGGAATGCGGCTGCACGCACGTCATCATCGGGCACAGCGAACGCCGCCACATCCTGGGCGAGGGGGAACCCCTGATCGCCAAAAAGATGAGAGCCTGTTTTGACGCCGGCCTGATCCCCGTGCTCTGTTACGGGGAGACGCTGGAGGAGAGGGAGGCCGGAAGGGCCTTCCAGGTCATGGAGCGTCAGCTGCGCTCGGCCGTCGAGCCGCTCTCCGCCGACGAGTCCGCCCAGGTCGTCTACGCTTACGAGCCCGTCTGGGCCATTGGGACGGGAAAATCCGCGACCTCCGCCGAAGCGCAGGAGGTCTGCGCCTGGAGCAAGAGGCTGCTTGCGGAGGCGGCAGGAAGGGATATCGGCACGACCGTCCTGTATGGAGGCAGCGTCAAGGGCTCGAACGCGAAGGAGCTGCTTTCGATGGACGCGATCGACGGGGCCCTGGTGGGCGGGGCCTCCCTGAAGGCCGAGTCCTTTTTGGAGATCTATACGGCCTACGCCGGATCATAACGAGGAAAAACCCTTTTGCCGCAGCTTTAAGCGGAAGGAGGTCCTTCCGCTTTCCTGGAAAGGTCATCTACTCAATAATCTTAAGGAGGTTTTTCGTTGATGAAAGGGATTCGACGACGAGCGCTTTTAGGTCTGGCCGTTCTGCTGGCGGTCTTCGCGTCCTCGGCATGGGGAGCCGTCCCGGAGGATGCGCTGAGCGCAAAACCCTCAAGTGCGCTTTACTCCGTGTTCCATGTCGACGACCTGGGCAACTTGGCCCGAAGCATCCTCTCCTCCGATAACATAGACCTGTTCGCCCCTCTCTTGGACGAGAGTGAGCTGGAGGGGCTCCGCATGGCCGCGGCCATCGTCAGCAAGATGCCCGTGAAGACCACCGCGTTGCTGGCCGGTACGGACGAGAACCTCACCCCATTCCTCCAGGTGGCCCTCTCCCTGCCCGCGGAGCTCAAGTCCCAGCTGGACCTCGTGGAGAGCGGCAAGGCCAAGCCGGAGGATATCGTGTCCCTCGCCCTGGGCGATGGGGCCGTGGCCTTCGGCCCCCTCCTCAATGTCGAGCTCCAGAATGGGGCGCAGGGGCCCTATTTCCTGCTCAACGGCCAGGCCGCCCTGACGGCCAGGGACGGGCTCCTCCTGATAGGGCTCTCTCCCGCCGACCTCGAGGCCAGCCTCAAGGCCCTTGCGGACCCGAAGGAGCGCCTCTCCGTGAAACGCCGCCACGAGTCCAGGAACTTCTCGCTGCTGCACCTCGACTTCCCGACCATGCTCAAGGTGGCCAAGGAGCAGAAGGCCAAGGAGAAGGCGGACGGAGAGGGCGGAAAGAAGATCGACGAGGTCGATCTCGACGCCCTGAAAGCGTACTTCAAGGCCCCCCTGGAGATCGAATACAACATCGACAGGGAGCCCGGAAGCCTGCTGTTCTCCATGGCGGCCAACATCGAGGAGGCGCTGAATAGCGCCTACCTGGAGCGTTTTGCGAAGATGGAGCCCGTGCCCGGGGGAGAGCTCTTCCTGACGGGGGGGGGACGGCCTCTGTTTGCCCTGAGCTCGAAGCTGTCCTTCAAGAGCTCGGACCTCGACGTCTACCCCGAGATAGCCAGGATCTGGAAAGATGGGCTCAAGCAGCTGGCCGAATACGGTATCACCGAGTCCGAGGTCGAGAACCTGCTGTCCGGAAGCGTCTCCCTGGTCTGCGGAGGAAGCGCCGCGGTCGCCGGGGCCAAGACGCCCGGGGCCTATCTGGCTCTGACGGGCAGGGAGGGTGCGGCCTCCTCGATCTTCAAGAAGGTCACGGAGAACGAGGAGCTCGCGGCGATGCTGCCGACCGCTCCCGTGGACGTGAAGGACTGGGAGAAGGTCCTGCAGGTCGATCCCAACCTCTTCCCAGCACCCGTCCTTTTGGGGGTGAAGGGGGAAACTCTCTTCGTGGGGATACAGGATATAGCCGGCCTCAACGCTGCGCCCGAGGTCTCCGGCAGCCTGAAGGCCCTTTTGGAGAAGAGCTCGCTCAGCACGTCCTTCTTCGACTTCGAGGCGATTTGGACGGCTCTGAACGGCATGCTGAGCGACAAGGATTCCCCCCTCTACGCTCTGGCCGCAAATCTGCCTCAGGCGATTCTGGACTCCGTGAAGGACGTGCTCGGGGCCGAGCTCTCGGTCCCCTTCGCCGGCAGCTGGGCGCCTCGGATGGACGAGGGTTTTGTGAGGTTCTCCCTTGCCGATGTGCCCGCGGGCAAGGGCTTGATGGCCAAGATCGTGAAGGCCGCCGCCGGCTACATGGCCGCCTCCGCCCCATCGCCCCTGGATCGTCTGATGGAGGCCAAGGCGGTGGCGGAACCCGTGTTCAAGGGCAAGCCCGAGATCGAGGACGCGGAGCTGGAGGGCATGGCCGAGGCGCTGAAGGGAAAGGTGACCCTCCGGCAGAAGGACGGTGTCCTCTACATCGGGACCGTGGCGGACGCGAATTCCCGCGAGGAGCTGGCCGCCAAGGCCAAGGAGCAGGGCCTGAAGGGGTCGGCGGGCTTGGACATCCTGCCGGGCGAGGAGGACTACGCGGGTCAGGAGATCGTCTGGATGAAGGTTGTCCGCTGACCCTTTTCCGGAAGAACCTCAAGAAAGCATAGAACTCGGGAATCACGCTCATCGATTCAGCCCCGATCCGAAGATCGGGGCTTTTGTCTGATCCTTCCCCGGGGGTCGCCCCTTCCTGAACGGAAGGGGCCTGCCAAAGGAGAGTTGAGTTTTGGAGCGTTCGCTAAAAGACCGTTTTGACATGCATATCGTTTCGGAATATCTGGAGACGCCGTCCGTGCCCCGCCTGTCGGAAAACGCGATGTGGCTCCTGGGGCAGCGCTATTTTGTACAGCGCTGGGACGCCTCCGTGGGCGGGCTCAGAAAGGAGGGGAGCTTCGAGGAGTTCACCCGGCGCATAGCCCGAACCATCGCTTCCGCCGAGACCCTCTACCTCGATCCCGAGTCGCCGGGCTCCCTGGACTGGCTTCAGGCTCTGGAGAAGAATATCGCGAGCGACATCCTGAACCGTCGCTTCCTCTTCAATTCGCCCTGCCTTTTCAGCTCGGCCGCCGGACTGACGGTCCAGCCCGAATTTGCCGAGCTTCTCTACAAGAGGGTGGACGCGATGTCCTTCGAGGATTACGTCCGCATCCACTCCGCGCGCACCAAGAATCAGCAGCTTTTCGCCTGTTTTGTCATCAACGTTCCCGACAGCATCGAGGGGATCTTCGAGTCGGTCAGGGACGCCAGCGTCATCAGCAAGTTCGGGGGCGGGGTCGGCGGCAACTTCGGACATCTCAGGGAGTTCGGCTCCGAGATCGGCGGGGGGACGGGCGGCAAGGCGTCGGGCCCCGTCTCCTTCATGGAGACCTGGAACACCATGGGGGCCGTCGTCGTGCAGGGCGGAAAACGCCGTGCCGCGCTCATGGGCATGCTCTTCGACGATCATCCGGACATCTACCGTTTTGTGGACTGCAAGACCGAGGACGGGAAGCTCTCGTACTTCAACGTCTCCGTCGCAGTATCGGACAAGCTGATGAAGGAGGCGGCGCGGGACGGGGCCTTCGACCTCCACTCCCGGGCGGACGGACGCGTCAGGACGGTGAGCGCGCGCGAGCTCATGGATCATATCTCCGAGAGCGCCTGGAAGCGCGGGGACCCCGGGATATTCTTCATCGACAGGGCCCGTCAGGACAACCTTCTGAAGATGGACCCCGATTGGGACATCGAATCCACGAACCCCTGCGGCGAGCAGCCTCTGCCCAACTACACCAGCTGCAACCTCGGATCGATCAACGTCGAGGTCTTCGCGAAGGACGGGGAGTTCGACTGGAGCGGTTTTCGGGATCAGGTCTTCCGCTCGATGTACTACCTGGACCTCGTCATCGACGCGTGCAGCTACCCGCTCCCGAAGATAGGGGAGAGGACCCGCAGGATACGGCCCGTGGGGCTGGGGATCATGGGCCTGGCCGACGCCTCGATCCTTCAGGGGATCGTCTACGGCAGCCCGGAGTTCGAGCTGTACTGCAGGGATCTCGGCTGCGCTCTGGCGGCGTCCGCCCTGTCCGCTACGGCGCAGATCGTGTCCGAGGCCGGTAAGGAGCCCTTTCCGGAGCATCCCCTGGTCCGCGACCTCTTTGCGGCGTTCAAAAGCGAGGTCGAGGGAGGCGAGGGGCTGTTCAGCGAGGGGACCCTCTTCAGCGACTCCTGGTTCGCGCGCCTCTCCAGGGAGGAATGCGGCCAGCTTCTGTCGCACATGAAAAGATCGGAGCTCGTCCCTCTGACCCTGGTCAACACCCTGTCGGAGCTCGACAACCCTCTGTCAGGGCTGGATTTCGAGGAGATCAAGGCCATCCTCAAGGGCCTCGTGAACGGGCGGCTCCGCAACAGCCGGCGTCTTTCGATTGCGCCGACCGGTTCGATCTCCATGATCCTCGATGCGAGCTCGGGCATCGAACCCAACTTCGCCTGGTCCTGGAACCGTCATATCGCGAAGGTCGACGGGTCGGGGACCGAGCAGAGGGAATTTTGGCACAAGCTGCTCTCCGAGGAGCAGCGCGAGGAGTATCGCACGACGGGAAAGCTGTCGGACAGAAGTTTCGTGACGGCCTACGACATATCGACGGCCCAGCACGTCGGCGTCACGGGGATCTTTGCCCGCATCGTGGACAGCGGCATCAGCAAGACGGTCAACCTTCCGAACTCCGCCGCGGTGGAGGACGTCCGGCGCGTCTACGAGTCCTGCTATGCCCTGGGATGCAAGGGGATAACCATCTACCGCGACGGGTCGCGCTCCTATCAGCCCATCGAGATCAAGAAGGGGGACGACCAGGAGAAGGCTCTCGCCAGCCGAAGCGTCAAGGCGCGCCCCGGCCTGGTCGTGTTCGGCAAGACCATCAAGGAGAGCACTCCATGGGGCAGCATCTACATTACCCTGAATTTTGACGGCAGCGATCCCTTCGAGATCTTCATCAACGTCGGCAAGAGCGGATCCGAGCTCAAGGCCATGACGGAGGCCCTCTCCCGGGTCATCTCCATCGGCCTTCGCTCCGGAAGCAAGCTGGAGGACTTCATCGATACCCTGAAGGGCCTTTCAGGGAAGGAATATTGGATGTTCGAATTCGACGACCAGCGCGTGGCGCGCTCCATTCCGGACGCCATAGCGCTGTTGCTGGAGAAGCTCGTCGAGAGGGGCGAGACGTCCCGCGGCGGACCGCGCGAGGGCGGCGCCATCTGTCCGGAGTGCGATTCCCCCATGGAGATGATATCGGGCTGCGCCTACTGTTTCAGCTGCGGATACAGCCCCTGCAAATAGGGGCCGCCGCAGAAAGCGGAAGCAGGAGGGGAGGGTGACCCCGGAGGGCATGAACGATGATTCATGCTATACTAAGTTCTCTTGTCTCGTTCTCGAGGGACCGATACGATTAAGGAGTGGTTTGAAAGGTGAGCGCGGGAGCACCGATTCTAAAGATAGGGAAACATCAGGCGCGATATCCCCTGATTCAGGGGGGTATGGGCGTAGGTATCTCGGGAGCCAACCTTGCAGGCCACGTGTCCCGGTGCGGTGCCATAGGGACGATTGCGAGCGTGGGACTCTGCCACGACTCGCCTCATTTCAGCATAAAGAAACACAATTATTTCGAGGCCAACGCCATCGTCATCAAGGAGGTGCTGGCCCAGGCCCGCGCCATCGCGGGGGAGGGCGGGGTGCTGGCCGTCAACTGCATGGTGGCGCTGACCGACTATGACACCCAGGTGCGCGCGTCCGCGGAGGGCGGGGCGGACATCATCATATCCGGCGCCGGACTGCCCCTCCGGCTTCCCGAGTACACGAAGGACTTTCCGGATGTGGCCCTGGTCCCCATCGTCAGCTCCGCCAAGGCTGCCAGCCTGATCACCAGACGCTGGGAGAAGCAGTACGGACGCCGGCCCGACGCCTTCGTGGTCGAGGAGCCCGCGACCGCCGGAGGGCATTTGGGCGCCATGACCATGGAGCAGGTCTACGACCCCGCCCTCTCCCTGGCCACGGCCGTCCCCGGCGTGGTCCGTTTCGTCTCCGAGGAGATGCAGGCCGACATCCCCGTCATCGCGGCCGGGGGGATCTGGGACCGCTCCGACGTCCTGAGGGCCTTCGAGCTCGGCGCCAGGGGCGTTCAAATGGGCACCCGATTCGCCTGTACCGAGGAAGGGGATGCCTCGGACCGCTTCAAGCAGGCCTACATCGACGCGACGGAGGATGACGTCGTTCTGATCCACAGCCCCGCGGGACTTCCCGGACGGGCCATCCGCAATCCCTTCGTCGCCCGGTACCTGGAGGGGAACGTGACCAGCAGCCCCTGTTTTGCCAACTGTCTCACCCATTGCCGCTACCGCAAGACCCGCGAGACCTTCTGCATTGCCGCGGCCTTGGTCGAGGCGTTCAAGGGGAACTGGGAGGAGGGGCTTTTTTTCTGCGGCAGCAACGTCAGCAAGGTCAAAAAGATCGAGAAGGTCTCGGAGGTCATCTCCGAGCTCTTCCCGGAGTGACGGGGTCCCGTGCGGAGGCGAAGGAAGGCCGTGTCGAGGACGGCCATGCGCAGGATGGAGGCAGATTGAAATGCAGCAGCTGGAGTCGTTTCCTCTTTTCGAGCAAAAGGATCACCGCTTCATCATGCTGGGGTGGGAGGAGAAGGAGGACGGCATGGCCGTCCAGACCAACCAGTACGTCATAACCTCCGGAAGGGAAATCGTGCTTCTCGACCCGGGTGGGGCCCATGTATTCCCCCGGGTTCTGGCAAACGTCGCCGAGCTCGTGGACCTGAAGGCCATCAGCCATATCTTTTATTCCCATCAGGATCCCGACGTATCCTCGGGCATCACCCTGTGGCTCTCCATGGCGGAGAGGGCCATGGTGCACATCTCGGAGCTGTGGGTGCGCTTTCTCCCGCACTTCGGGATTTACGACGGGCGTCGCATCGTCTCCATTCCCGATGGAGGAAAGTCCCTGACCCTGTCGGGAGGGGCGCGGCTGGTGATGGTCCCCTCGCATTTCCTCCATTCCACAGGGTGCTTTTCGCTTTACGACTCGCGCTCCAAGATCCTCTTCACGGGGGATATCGGCGCGGCGCTCTTTCCCGAAGGCAAGCGCTATCCCATCGTGACGGACTTCGAGGCCCATCTGCCGCTCATGGAGGGGTTTCACAAGCGCTATATGGCCTCCAACGCAGCGTGCCGCAACTGGGTGCACCGCGTGTCCGCCCTGGACGTCGAGACGATCGCCCCCCAGCACGGAGCCGTAATCCAGGGCCGGGAGAACGTCGGAAAGTTCCTCTCCTGGTTCGAGGGGCTTCGGTGCGGGACGGATATCCTCGACCGGATTTGCGGACGCTGAGGCGAAAGGAGACCCTTCATGACGGAGCAAAAAAGCCTGGGGTTGATACACACTCTCTCGGGGGCGTATTTCGCGGGCGTCCAGATGGACTCCTTCATGTCCCAGCTGGATGAGGTGCTCGTCTCCCGGGTCCTCAAGGTGGAGGATCGGGTTCGGGACACCTCCAACCGGTTTACCCACCTCTATGACGTTTTACAGGTTTTGAGGGAGGACTTCGCGTCCGGGAGCCGGGATGCGAAACAGGGCGTCGAGGCCATCAACACGATCAATGCAAACCTGATGGCCGAGATGGCTAAATCGGGTACAAGCCTGGAGGGCATGAGCGAGACCGTCTCCAACACGCTGAACGCGACCATCAAGACCCTGGAACTGTTCCTCGAGATCGGCAAGATCTCCCACAACATTCAGCGCATCGCGAGGCAGACGCACCTTCTGGCTCTCAACGCCTCCATCGAAGCGGCCCGGGCAGGGGAGCACGGCAGGGGATTTGCGGTCGTGGCCCACAACGTTCAGGAGCTGGCCGCGGAGACCAGGACGGCGTCGGAGTCCATCGACGCCAAGGTCGGCGAGATATCCGGGGCCGTCCAGGGAACGATGGAGAATATGCGCAGCATCAACGAGCTGTTCGAGACCATTCAGCGGACGTTATCCTCCTTCTCGGACTGCCTCACCAACAACAGGACGACGATGGAATCCATGGAGTCGATGATTCAGGACGCCGGAGAGAAACTGAACCGGACATCGGCCGAGATGGAGGGAGCCATCGAGACCATGCACGAGACATCGAGCAAGGTCGGAGCCATGGCCTCAACGATCTCCGCCATTGTCCAGGCGCAGCAGAACCTGAAAAAGATACGGCTGTGAGTTCTGGGTCTCCTCAATTTTTTGTAACATAAGATACATTATAGGACATTATTAAAAAAACGAAAACAAAAACAAACAAAAAAAATGCATTGTTTTTTGGTTTAGGGGAGGGATTTTTTACAGATATGTGG
>NZ_CALIAA010000259.1 GCF_938040765.1 uncultured Fretibacterium sp. | reverse complement strand
CGTCGGGAAACTCAATAAAAAATACGCCGCAGCGACAGGGCTCCTGGAGGGAACTCCGATTGTCGCAGGCGGGATTGACGCCCCTGTAGCTCAATTCAGCTGCGGTGTCGTAAACGAAGGCGAGCACGTGGCCATGACAGGGACTTCCATCTGCTGGGGAACGGTTCACGATGGAAAATACCTTACCCCGGGCTTGATCAGCTTTCCCTATGTGGTCAATGACGAGTCGACAATCTATACCTTTGGAGGAGGAGCGACATCCGGTGCAATCATTCGCTGGTTCCGTGACGAGTTTGGGGCCTGCGAACGGGAGGTCCAGCGCTGTTCCGACATCTCCGCCTACTCCCTTTTGGAAAAGGAGGCGAAGAATGTCGCGGTCGGAAGCGATGGCCTGATCGTCCTCCCGTATTTTATGGGAGAGCGCTCCCCCATCTGGGATCCGGACGCACGAGGCACGGTGCTTGGACTTTCGTTACTGCACACTCGAGGCCATATTTACCGAGCCTGTATGGAGGGGGTCGCCCTTTCCCTGCGCCATAACATGGAGGAGGCGGTCAAGGCCGGCATCAAGCTGGATAAAGAGTGCTACATCGTAGGAGGCCCCGCCCGAAGCGACCTTTGGACCCAGATCTTTGCCGACGCCACCGGCTACGCCATGAAGCGCTTGAACCGTGACGTCGAGGCCACCTTAGGCGATGCGTTTCTGGCCGGGATGGGGGTAGGGGTGTTCAAAGATCCTTTGGAGATAAAAGGCTGGCTCGATTTCCGGGAGACCGTCAGGACCAATACCGAGAACAACGAACTTTACGGAAATCACTTCAGGCTTTACACCATGCTTTACGAGAGGACCAAGGACATCATGGCCGAGGTCGCACGGATGCAAACCGGCGCATGAGGACTGCCAGGACAATCAATAGCCATGTTTGAAGAACTGAGAGAAGAAGTTTTCCATGCGAACCTGAAACTTGTCGAGTATGGCCTGGTCATCCTGACGTGGGGGAACGTCAGCGGTATCGACCGCTCGAGAGGCGTCGTCGCCATCAAGCCCAGCGGCGTCTCCTACGCCGATTTGAAACCGGAAATGATTCCGGTCGTCGATCTCAAGGGAAGGGTTGTAGAGGGCTCTTTCAGGCCCTCCAGCGACACCGCGACGCATCTTGAGCTTTACAGGGCATTTGAGGATATCGGCGGGGTCGTTCATACCCATTCTCCCGTCGCTACGGCATGGGCACAAGGCCGGAAAGCCATACCTCCGCTGGGGACGACCCATGCGGATACCTTTTTTGGCCCGGTTCCCTGCACTCCCTTGTTGACCCCGGAGGAGATAGAGGGCGATTACGAAGGAAACACCGGAAAAGCGATCGTTCGTTCCTTTAAAGATAAGGAGTATCAGGCGACACCCGCTGTCCTGGTGGCTGCTCACGGCCCTTTTTCCTGGGGGAGGACACCTGCTGCGGCCGTGGAAAATGCCTGTATTCTGGAGGAGGTCGCCAAGATGGCATG
>NZ_CALIAA010000258.1 GCF_938040765.1 uncultured Fretibacterium sp. | reverse complement strand
CCATCAGGCCGTTGGCGGACAGATAATCCAGATATCTCCGATAGATTGCGGGGAGGACCCGCGCCGTGGGGTCGTCCTCCCTGAGGCCGACCTCCGTCTGCTCCGGCAGGACGGCCTCGTTGAGCAGCTCCCGTATATCCTCCGACAGGATGTCCAGAAACCCTGCGCGTCCCAGGCCCGGCCACAAAGTCAGCAGCTCGGGGTCCTCCTCCAGCAGGGCCCGGAGCAGGCGGCTCAGGATCAAACGGTGGTCGGGCGGCTCGATCGGGCGCAGGCGCCTGGCCTCGCAGAAGCCGCAGACGTTGTCATAGAGGTCCTGCCAGTTCCACAGGATATCCTCCGGAGGTCCGTCAAGGCCGAATTCGTCCCGGCCCGCACGCTCCCTCCACCAGTTTCGGTCCCGACGGGACGGGACGACAAAGCGGACGTCCTCCCCCAGGGGGAGGAAGCTTCGCATCGCCCCGTCGAGCTCGGAGACCCTGAGGTAGGGGATGATCCGCATCGTCCGCTCCGGTCAGGAGCCGCGTTTCCTCATCAGCCACAGGAGGAGCATGCTGAGGAGGATGGCGGACGAGAAGCCGACCCCGGCGCCGTAGAGTGCGAACAGGACGCCCTCCTCGCTCCAGGGGAGGAGCAGGCCGCGGATCAGGAGCGTCGGAAGCGCGACGGCCAGGGCGGCAGCCGTGAGAATCCGAAGCGTTTTTTGTGCGTTTTGCGGAGTCTGAGGTTTGCGACCGAACATGAAACCTCCCAATGGCCTTTGCGTCGCCGAGGATCGAGAACCTTTTCTGCCGAGAGCCGATTTTTCCGAAATCCATGGGGATCCCAGCCGGATCCATGAGAAATTATAGCAGGAGAACCCGTCCCCCTCCTTTCTGCCGATCTCCCGGTAAATTGCCGAATTTCGCCTAGGCCCCAACCGCGGGCCATAGGATAGAATGAGGGCGAGCTCCCCCGACGCGAGAGGATCGCGGAAAAGGGGGAGGACGTCGACGGAAAGTGAGGAAATCTGTCCATGCAGCGGAGATTGCCGATCGTTTTGATTCTTTTGAGCCTGGCCTCGCTTCTCCTGCCGGCCGAGGGGCGGGCCGCCATAGACAAAGTCACCGTCGAGGCGGCCTGGAGCCGTATCGCGGCAGCGGGAGACATGCGGGACGTCCCCCTGTTCTACGAGAAGGACGAGGCCCCCAACGCCTGGGTGAAGTTCGAGTCCATGAAGCGGTTTACCGTGCACGTCACGGAGGGGTTGATGAAGATTCTCTCGACGCCCGACGAGATTGCCGGCATCCTGGGGCACGAGGTGGGGCACGTCCGGCGCGGGCATTACGGGCGGGGCACCCAGCGCCGGGTCGGATGGAGCATACTGAGCGCCCTGCTGGGCCAGGCCGGGGATGCGGCCCGGATTGTCGGGGCGGTCGGCATGAACCTCGCGGAGAGCGGATTCAGCCGCGAACAGGAGGTGGAGGCCGACGACTACGGCATGGACCTTGCGGTCAAGGCGGGATACAGCCCGTGGGGCCTCTACAACGCGATGAAGAGCTTCAAGGACAACGGCTACGCCACGGCTCGGAGCGGCTTCAACTCGCATCCCCCCACGGAGCGCCGCCTGAAGCATCTCGAGGAGAGGGCCAGGAGAATAGAAAAGGAGAAGCGTTAACCGGCGGGAGTTTTTCAAAGATTTTCCCGAATGATGTTATAATCAGTCTGCATTAGTCCATCCAGCAATTGTTGATGTTTCTAAAAACTTTCGACATCGTGGTGCTCCGGCGTCCGTGCCGGCGAATCTATCATGTCAAGGAGGAGTCGAAATGAGCGACAATTGGAAGGAACTTTTCAGCTCCGCGGCCCGAAAGACGCGTCCCTCGCCGGTGAGGGAGCTTCTCAAGGTCATCAAGCAGCCGGGGATGATCTCCTTTGCGGGAGGTATGCCGGCTCCCGAGGTCTTCCCCATCGATCAGTTCTCCGAGGGGTCCGAAAAGCTGGTCAGCGAGGGGACGTCGCTGCTTCAGTACGGCACGACGGAGGGCTATGACCCGCTTCGTTCCTTCCTTGCCAAGTGGACGGCCCCACGGATGGGACGCGAGGTAGGCCTGGACGAGATACTGCTGACGACGGGCTCCCAGCAGGTGCTCGACCTCTTCGCGTGGGCCATGATCGATCCCGGCGACGTCGCGATCGTCGAGGCCCCCAGTTACATGGCCGCCCTCACGGCCTTCTACAACCACGGCGCGGACTTCGCGAGCGTCCCGGTCGACGGAGAGGGGATGGTCGTGTCCGAGCTGCCCGTGCCCGATCCCCGGCCCGGCTGGGCGCGCATGAGGGTCATGGCCTTCGGCGTCAACACCTCGGAACTCTATTCCAGGCGGGGCCTGTCCGACCCCGATTTCACGTTCCCGCGGGTCCTGGGCATCGAGGGGGTCGGTGTCGTGGACGCCGTCGCGGAGGGTTCCGCGTACCGGGTGGGCCAGAAGGCGGCGTTCATGATGGGCGGCCTCGGGCGCGAGTACGACGGCTCCTACGCCGAGTACGCGCTGGTCCCGGAGGGGATCGTGATCCCCTTCGACTCCGACCTGGACTGGGCGGTCCTCGGCGCCCTGCCCGAGATGACGCAGACCGCGTACGGCTCGATCGTCTCGGCGATGCGCGCCAAGAGCGGGGACACGATCCTGGTGCGCGGCGCCACTTCCTCCGTCGGGCTGATGGCGGTGCGCCTGGGCGCGCGCATGGGGATGACGGTGGTCGCCACCTCGCGGCGCGAGTCCGCCCGTTCCCTCCTCCACGAGGCCGGGGCCGCCCACGTGGTCATCGACGACGGGCGCATCGAGCAGAAGGTGCGCGAGTGCGCGCCGGGTGGGGTGGGCGCGGCGCTGGAGCTGGTCGGCATCCCCGTGCTGGCCGACACCCTGCGCTGCGTGCGGCCCGGAGGCATGGTGTCCTTCACCGGGTCGCTCACCGGGGTGTGGTCGATGGAGGACTTCGCCCCCTTCCGCGTGATCCCGTCGACCGTGGGACTCACCACCTACCACGGCCAGGCGCGGGACCTGCCCCAGGAGGTGCTGCAGGACGTGCTGGACGCGGTCGCGCGCGCAGAGATGAGCGTGCCGATCGCGGGCGTGTTCCACGCCCTGGAGCAGG
>NZ_CALIAA010000257.1 GCF_938040765.1 uncultured Fretibacterium sp. | reverse complement strand
AAATAGAGGAAGCGTGCAAGGTCTATGCGGCTCTGATCCGGGAGATATAGCTCGAAGGATACATTTTTTAAGGAGGTCAAGTCATGGAACAGATCAATCCAGCGAAAATCTACGATGCCGTATCTGCGTTCACCGGCTGGCTGTGGGGTATTCCAATCCTGATCGTTTTGATCGGAGGCGGCGTCATCATCACTTTTCTGATCGGCGGAGTGCAATTCACACGATTTGGCTTCATCATGAAGCATACGCTCCTCTCTCTGTTCGACAAGGAGGAGCAGGCCCGTAAACGGGCACTGGGGGTCTCCCCGGCCCAGGCAGTGACGGCGGCTTTAGGCACGACCATCGGCACGGGCAACATCGTGGGAGTGGCCTCGGCCATCTCGTTGGGAGGTCCGGGCGCTCTGTTCTGGATGTGGGTCTGCGGTTTTGTGGCCATGGCCATTAAATTCGGTGAGGTGACCCTCTCATGCAACTATCGTCAACGTAATCCCAAGGGCTCCGGCTACCTGTCAGGTCCCTTCATGTACATCCGGGACGGACTGCACAGTGGGTTGCTGGCGTATATCGTGGGCTTCTGCATGCTGGTTGCCGTCATCCTGATCGCTGCCGTTCACTCCAGCACCATCACGAACACTCTCGACACCATCAGAGTTCCCCCTATAGGGACCTGTGTCGTGCTTGTGGCCGTGACGGCACTGATCCTCATCGGCGGATTCAGGCGTCTGGTGCAGGTGACGGACAAAATGGTGCCTTTCATGACCCTCTTCTATCTGATTTGTTCCCTGATCGTCATCGGAGCGAACCTCGGAAACGTCGGCAGCGTTATTTCCTCAATCTTCAAGGGGGCATTTGAGGGACAAGCGGCCGTCGGAGGCTTTGCCGGTTCGGCATTGAGCGCGACGGTTCGCTGGGGGTTGGCACGCGGCGTCTTCTCCAATGATGCCGGCTTGGGGCTGCAGGCCATCCTGCACTCACAGGCCGAGGGGATCGACCATCCTGCTCAACAGGGGATGTGGGCCGTGTTCGAAACCTTCATCGACACCATCGTCGTATGCAGTTTGACGGGATTTATGGTGCTGTTCTCCGGAGTTTGGCAGACGGGCGGCGGGGCTCTCCTCGCCTCCGACGCACTGATCTCCGTACTGGGTTCCGTCGGCCGCTGGGGCTATATCGTCGCAGTCGTCCTCTTTGCCCTCAGTTCCATTATCGGCATCGGAGAGACCGTCAAAATTCAATCTCTGGAGATCTTCAACAGCAAAATTGTCTCATGGCTCTCTCAGGCCATCTTCGTTGCAGTGATCGCCGCCGGCTGCATCGCTCATATTCAATCCGCGTTCGTGTTTGCGGACTTGGGCATCGGCATCATCCTGACGTTGAACGTCCTCTCCATCATTCTGCTGGGAAAAACTCTGCGTGCTCTGACTCGAGAATGGTTTGACAGCGACGGTATGGCAAAAAAGCATGTCCAGCCGGAATCCTTTGTCCGCTGAAGCATAAGTCATGAGGTCGAAGTAGCCTCATTATCAGGATTTACATATATAATGGTGCCGATGCTTCATTGATGTCTCCAAGATGAATTCCGGATAGGGGGTTCCCCATGTCTCAGCCGTCGGTTCTGAAGTGTGTGCTCTGCGGAAAGGAATATGAGCCCTCCACCGCTCCCTATACCTGCGACCAATGCGGATTGGACGGAACTCTGGATGTCCTGTACGATTACCCTCGTCTGAAGAAGTCCCTTCACCGGGCCTCCCTCGAGGCGGATTCGACGCCGTCCTTATGGAGGTACGGACCCGTTCTGCCCGTCATCCGGGATACCTCCATCCCACCGCTGCAGGTGGGGTGGACCCCGCTCTATAAAGCCAGGCGCCTTGCGGAAAGTTATGGAGTGCGGGAGCTCTTCATCAAGGACGACGGCCGCAATCCCACGGGGTCCCTGAAGGACCGTGCCAGCGCGGTCGGCGTCGCCAAGGCGCTCGACCTCGGGCGGGACGTCGTCGCCTGTTCCTCGACGGGGAATGCGGCCAGCTCCCTCTCCGGATTCGCCGCCGTGACGGGGCTGAAGAGCGTGATCTTCGTCCCCGAGCGGGCCCCACAGGCCAAAGTGACGCAGCTCCTGGTCTACGGCGCTTCGGTCCTCCTCGTCAAGGGAGACTACGCCGATGCCTTCCGCCTGGCGACGGCGGCAATCGACAAATTCGGCTGGTACAACCGCAACTGCGCGATCAACCCCTATCTTGTGGAGGGCAAGAAAACCTGCGCGATGGAGATCGCCGAACAGCTCGCCTGGGATGTCCCGGACAAGGTATTCATCTCCGTTGGGGATGGATGCTGTATCGGGGGCCTTTACAAGGGTTTCGGAGACCTGATGGAACTGGGGCTGACCGAGAGGATGCCCCGCATCTTCGGCGTCCAGGCCGAGGGCTCGAAGCCGATCTACGAGGCCTTCAAGGCCGGAGCCGAGAAGGTGACCTTCACCAGGGCCGCGACCCTGGCGGACAGCATTTCCGTGGGCTCCCCCCGAAACTGGGCAAAGGCGCTGCGAGCCGTTCGCAGGACGGATGGAGACATGCTCACGGTGACCGACGAGGAGATCCTGTCCGCCATTCCCGAACTGGCACGCTCCACGGGGGTTTTCGGCGAACCCGCAGGCGCGACGGCCTTTGCCGGGTTCCGCAAGGCGGCCCAATCCGGGGCCTTGAGCAGTGGGGACCGCGTGGCGGTCGTCGTGACCGGGAACGGCCTCAAGGACATCGCCAACGCACAGAAATCGGTGCCCCCGGCGTTGTCCGTCGCCCCGGATCTGGCTGAGCTCGAAAGCAAGCTGGGGCTTTAGATTTTGAAGAAAGGCTTTGGCTTGGCGGAACCCCGTTTGTGTTCTTCTGCGGTCCGAAGCAGGAGAGAAAACAATGAAATTTGAGTTTTTTGCTGAGTTCTCATGACGATCGAGAGGAAGGTTATACGATGAAGACGGCAAAGGAGTTTCTCGCGGCGACGGATCCTGAGATTTACGAGGTGTATACGGGCGAGCGCCGACGCCAGGAGGAGGGCATCGAGCTGATCGCTTCGGAAAACGTCGTTGCCCCTGCGGTGTTGGCTGCCTTGGGATCGGTCCTGACCAACAAGTACGCGGAGGGCTACCCCGGCGCGCGCTATTACGGAGGCTGCGAGGTCGTCGACGTCGCGGAGAACATCGCGCGCGACCGGGCAAAGGCGATTTTCGGCTGCGATCACGTCAACGTCCAGCCCCATTCCGGCTCGCAGGCCAATATGGCCGTGTACCTCTCCGTCCTGCAGCCCGGAGACACCATCCTGGCCATGAACCTCTCTCACGGCGGACACCTGACCCACGGTGCCCCCGTCAACTTCTCGGGCAGGCTGTACAACTTCGTCTCTTACGGCGTGAGCAGGGAGACCGGTCGCATCGACATGGACGATGTGGAGCGCCAGGCCATGGAGCACAAGCCGAAGATGATCGTCTGCGGCGCCAGCGCTTATCCCCGCGAGATCGACGCCGAAGCCTTCCACAGGATCGCGAAGAAGGTCGGGGCCTATCTGATGTTCGATATCGCCCACATAGCAGGGCTCGTCGCGGCGAAGCTGCATAAGGATCCCGTGCCGTGGTGCGATTTCGTCACGACGACGACCCACAAGACCCTTCGCGGCCCGCGCGGCGGCATGGTGATGTGCAAGGAGGAGTTTGCGAAGGCCCTCGACAAGGCGATCTTTCCGGGAATGCAGGGCGGGCCCCTGATGCACGTCATCGCGGCCAAGGCCGTGGCCCTGAAGCTGGCTGCGGAGCCGTCCTTCGCCGTGTATCAGCGGCAGACCCTGGCCAATTCCAAAGCGCTGGCAGAGGCTCTTGTCGGGTACGGGTTCCAGCTGGTGTCCGGAGGAACCGACAATCACCTGATGCTGATAGACCTGCGCAGCAAGAAGCTGACGGGCAAGGCGCTGGAGCACGCACTGAACGAGGCGGGACTGACGGTCAACAAGAATGCCGTCCCCTTCGACACGGAGAAGCCCACGATCACCAGCGGCATCCGCATCGGGACCCCGGCCGTGACGACCCGCGGTTTCAGGGAGCCGGAGATGAAGCGCATCGCGGAGTGGATCGACCGTATCTCCAAAGACGTCGAAAACGAGTCGTTGATAAAAACCGTAAGGGCTGAGGTCCGGGAGCTGTGCGCGAAGTTTCCGGTCTATCCCGATCTGGTATAGCGGGAACCCCGGGAAACAAGGCGGGTTCCATCAGGACGGAGGAGGAACAATATGATCGATCTGACGATGAATCAGGAGAATCTGAAAAATACGGTGGAGCTGGCTAAAAAGCGTAATGTCCTGATCCCGACGTTCAAGCAGATGCGGGATCCCGAAGCCCACACCCCCACCGGCATCAAGGAAAAACTGAAAAAGATCGGGCTTTGGGATGTCGATCCCGCAAACCTTTTCCGAATCACCTGGAAGAACCAGCCCCAGAAGAGCGGCGGGCTCTACGGCAAGGTCAATTATCTCGAGGTTCCGCACGAGATCACCGGGGTACGGGCAAAAATTTTTGCCCTCTGCGGCAAGTGGTTTCCCACAGGTGCCCATAAGGTGGGGGCGAGTTTCGGCTGCCTCGTCCCGCGCCTCGTGACGGGGCAGTTCGACCCGACGCGCCACAAGGCCGTATGGCCCTCCACCGGAAATTATTGCCGCGGAGGAGCCTACAACGCCCAGCTCCTGGGCTGCGAGTCCGTCGCCATCCTTCCCGAGGGGATGAGCAAGGAGCGATTCGACTGGCTCAGGACCGTGGCGGGCGAGATCATCGCCACACCCGGTACGGAGAGCAACGTCAAGGAGATCTACGACAAGGTCGCCGAGATCCGTGCGACGCGCCCCGAGGCGGTCATCTTCAATCAGTTCGATGAGCTGGGCAACCATCTGTGGCACTATACGGTGACCGGACGGGCCATGGAGGAACTCTTCAACGACGTCAAGGGCGCGAGGGACCGTTTTGCCGGCGTCGTCGTGACGTCCGGGTCCGCCGGAACGACCGCATCGGGCGACTATCTGCGCGAGGTCTTTCCCACCTTCAGGTTCGGGGTGGGGGAGGCTCTCCAGTGTCCGACCCTGCTTCTCAACGGGTTCGGAGATCACCGCATCGAGGGGATCGGCGATAAGCACGTCCCCTGGGTCCACAACGTCAAGAACACCGACGTGGTCTTCGCGATCGACGACAGCGTCTGCATGGCGATGATCCGCATCTGCAACGAGCCGGAAGGGCAAAAGTACCTCAGGAGCATCGGGGTCAAGGAGGCGGACATCGAGCGCCTGAACCTGATGGGCATCTCCGGAGCGGCCAACGTCGCCATGGCGATCAAGATGGCCAGGTACTACGAGATGGACGAGAACGACGTCATCGTCACGGTCTTCACGGACTCCATGGAGATGTACGGTTCCCGCCTGGAGGAGATGACCGCGAAGATGGGCGCCTACACCCAGGTCCAGGCTGCGGTCGATCACAACCGCTACGTCCTCGGGATGGGGATCGACGGCATGGCGGAACTCTCTTATTACGACCGTAAACGCATTCACAACCTGAAGTACTACACATGGGTCGAACAGCAGGGGAAGACATCCGAGGAGCTGAACGCCCAGTGGTACGACCGGGACTATTGGACCAACGTCCACAAGATGGCCGACGTCATCGACGAGAAGATCGACGCCTTCAACCGGATGACGGGGCTGGCCCTCTGATCGGGACGGACCGGGGATCGAGATATTATTCACCATTTATTTAAGGAGAGATTTCGAGTGCAGACATTGTTCAGGGGGAAGCATTTCGTCACGCTTCGGGACTGGAGCCAGGACGAGGTCGAGACGTTGCTGAAGGTCTCGATGCAGCTCAAGATGGACTTTGCTTTGGGGCGGCTTAACGAATCGCTCAAAAACCAGACGATCTTTCTGATGTTCTTCGAACAGTCGACCCGTACCCGCAATTCCATGGAGGCGGGCATCACCCAGCTGGGCGGACACGCACACTTCCTGGACACCAGTACCATGCAGGTCAGCCACGGCGAGTCGGCCAAGGACACCGCCATCATCCTGGGACGGATGGGACATGCCATCGCCTGCCGGTACTGCAACTGGGGCTACGGCAACAAGTACATCAACGAGATGGCGCAATGGGCCCCGGTCCCGGTGATGAACCTTCAGTGCGACCTCTATCATCCCATGCAGGCCATCGCCGACCTGATGACGATCCAGGAGAAGTTCGGGACGACCAAAAAGCTCAAGGTCTCCATCATCTGGGCCTATGCCGAGAGCCACAAGAAGCCGATTTCCGTGCCCTTGTCCCAGGTGCTGTTCTTCCCGCGCTTCGGGATGGATGTGGTGCTGGCGCACCCCAAGGGTTGGGAGCTTCCCGACTGGGTCATCGCCGAGGCCAGGGCCAATGCGGAGCGCTACGGCGGGAGCGTCACCGTGACGGACGACGAGGCCTATGCCTATAAGGACGCCCATATCGTCATCCCCAAGAACTGGGGCAACTGGGTGACCGACCAGACGGGCCTGACGACGACGGGGGCGGTCAAGGTGGTCGACGACAAACTCATGGCGCACCGCTCCTGGAAGTGCACCGAGGAGAAGATCGCCACGGCGGATCGCGATGTCGTCTACATGCACGCACTGCCTGCGGACCGCAACAACGAGGTTGAGAACTCCGTCATCGACGGGCCGCATTCCATTGTCTACGACGAGGCGGAGAACCGTCTGCATACGGCCAAGGCTGTCATGGCCCTGACCATGGGGGGCCGCGGCCGCGGCTGATTCCCCTCCCTTCCGGACCTCTTACCTTTGAGCCGATCAGGTCAGGCCCGAGCCCCGTCTCGGGCTTGACTTTTTTCCGCTTTTACTGCAAAGTGAACTTGAGCGGAACGGACTTTCCGCGACGCCGCCGGTCGATTGCGCTTCAAGGACATTTTCTCGGATGGAGGATTCTTCGAGACCGTATTGCAGGGAGGTTGATGTTTATGTCGCTCTTCGCTTCGGATAAGAATTTGGCTCTGGAGTTGGTTCGTGGTACGGAGGCTGCGGTCATGGCCAGCGGCCGATGGTTTGGACGGGGCAGCAAGAACGATGTGGACCGCTCCGCCGTCGAGGCTATGCGCTACATGCTCAACAGCGTGAGCATGAAGGGCGTCGTCGTGATCGGCGAGGGGGAGAAGGACGAGGCGCCGATGCTCTTCAACGGGGAGGAACTGGGCCGCGGGGATGGTCCGGAGGTCGACATCGCCGTCGATCCCATCGACGGAACGCGCCTGATGGCCTGCGGCCTGGGCGGCGCCATCAGCGTCGTCGCCGCGGCGGACCGTGGCAGCATGTTCAGTCCCCAGGACCTCTTTTACCTGGACAAGATCGTGACGGGGCCGGAGGCCGCCGACTTCATCGATATCGAAGCGCCGGTCCACGTCAACCTGCGCCGGGTGGCCAAGGCCAAGAACAAGGCGGTCGAGGACGTCACGGTCGTGATGCTGGACCGCCCCCGCAACGACGCGATCCGTGAGGAGGTCTGCAAGCTGGGCGCTCGTATCCGTCTGATCCCCGACGGGGACGTCAGCGGGGCGCTCACCACCTGCTGGAATGAGACGGCCGACCTGCTCCTGGGCTCCGGGGGCTCTCCCGAGGCCGTCATCACGGCCTGTGCGGTCAAGTGCCTGGGGGGCAACATGCAGTGCCGCCCTTACTTCCGCAACGAGGAGGATGAGGCGAAGGGCAAGGCCCGGGGACTGACGCGGCATACCGTCCTGACGCTCGAGGACCTGGTGAAGGGGGACAACGTCTTCTTCGCCGCGACGGGCGCCTCCGACGGCGATATGCTGAAGGGCGTGAGCTACCAGGGGCAGCGGATCCACACCTCTTCTATATGTATGAGGGGCAAGAGCGGGACGGTGCGCTACATCTCGGCGGTACACTCCCCGAAGAAGCTCTCCGAGCTGGGCAGCGCCATCGACTACAGCCCCCGGCGCGAGGGCTGATCGTCCCCTGCCTTGCAGCTCTTCCCCTGATCGAGAGGAATGTCCGTAGCGGGACTCAAGGCTCACGTTCGGAAGGAGGCCTGCACGGCCTGCGGCCGGTGCGGGAAAGTCTGCCCCGTCGGGGCGATGCGGACGCTCCCCGGGAGGGCCGCCGAGGTGGACGGGGCTGCGTGCGTCGGCTGCATGCGTTGTCTCAGGGCCTGCCCCGTGAGGGCGATCAGGGCGGGATGAAAAACCCCGTTTTCCTTTTTGAAATTTCGATGTTTATCCCTTGGATTTCGGAGGCGGAATCGTCTTGGAGTCCAAGGGACAAAATGGCGTTTTCTCGCTATAATTCTGGATAAAAATTGGAGAAAATAACGCTTCGCCCCGGCAGGATACGATAAGAATAACGGGGACGGAGTGGGAGGAGTGCGGAGATGCCGGAGAAGGCTTTTGATGTTTTGCAGTCCCGTGGCTATGTGGAATGGTGCAATGCGGAGGACAGGCTGCGCGAGGTCATGGACGAGGGGATGATCACGGCCTACGTCGGATTCGACCCCACGGCGGACAGCCTGCACGTCGGCCACCTGATCCCCCTGATGGCGCTGGCATGGCTCCAGCGTGCGGGGCATCGTCCCATCGCGCTGGCCGGAGGCGGCACCGGACTGATCGGCGACCCGTCAGGGAAGAGCAGGGAGCGCAACCTCATCACGGTGGAGGAGGTACGGCGCAACGTGGAGGGGGTGCGCCCCCAGCTGGCGCACTTCCTCGACTTCGACTGCGGAGCGAATTCCGCGCTGCTGCTCAACAACTACGACTGGCTTTCCTCCCACTCGTTTCTGGAGGTCCTCCGGGACGTCGGCAAATATTTCTCGGTCAACAGCCTCATCGCCAGGGAATACGTGCGAAGCCGCCTGGAGGACCCCGAGAAGGGCATCTCCTACACGGAGTTCTCCTACGTCCTGCTCCAGGCCATGGACTTCAGGCACCTGTACGAGACCCATGGCTGTCGTCTCCAGATGGGCGGCAACGACCAGCAGGGGAATCTGCTGGCCGGGTCGGACTATGTCCGGAAATCCATGGGGGGTGAGGTCTTCGGCCTGACCCAGCCGCTCCTGCTGACCGCGTCCGGGACGAAATTCGGCAAGACCGAGGCGGGGGCGGTGTGGCTCGATCCCAGACGGACCAGCCCGTACCGGTTCTACCAATTCTGGTTCAACACGGACGACAGGGACGTGGAGCGCCTCCTCAAGCTCTTCACCTTCCTGCCGCTGGACGAGATTCGGGACCTCATGGAGAGGCATGCGGCCCGGCCGGAGGAGCGGGCGGCCCAGCGCCGTCTGGCCTTGGAGGTGACGCAGCTCGTCCACGGGGAGGGCGCGGCCCTCAGCGTCGTCAAAGCCAGCTCCGTACTCTTCGATGCGGAGTCCGACCTCACGGATCTAACGGAGGAGACCTATGCGGCCCTTCGGGAGGAGGTTCCCTTTGCCGAGGTGGACCTGGACCTGCCCGCGGCCTTGCTGGACGTGCTCACGGTCTGCGGGGCCTTCGAGAGCCGGGGAGAGGCCAAAAGGGCGATCCGACAGGGCGGCGTATCCCTGAACGGGATGCGGGCCTCCGACGAGGGGGCGACCGTGTCCCGGGAGGAGCTCGGAAGGGGCCGTTACCTTTTTGTCCGGATCGGGCGCAAGCGGTTCCATCTGGTCGCCTTCTCGTAGATTCCAGCTTTTGAGGACTCCCCCAAAAGAGTGTTACGGAGGTACTGATGGTTCCCTGCATTTGGTATGCATCAAAGATCGCCCACCCCTGGGAACGGGCGATGATCGGCAACATGGGGGCCGCGCTGAGGGCCCGCGGCGTCGGCCTGTCCATCTACACGGACGGGGGCACGACGGACTTCTGTCTCGACGGAGTCCTCTCTTGGAGGGCCTTGACGCTTCTGGAACGAATGCGGCTGATCCTCTCCTCGGCAGGCGCTCTCTGGCACCTCTGGGGCAAGGCTCCCCGCTGGTGGGGCCTCGTGAGGGTACGCTCCCGGACCGTGCATACGTCCTGGCTCCCCGATCCCGCATGGAGAGGACATCCCTCCCGCATCTTCACGGAACAGGCCGACGATGGGGAGACCGTCGTCAAGCCGACTTTCGAGTCCCGCCTCGTTCATACGGAGGAGTCCGCCGGCGTTCCGCCCGATGGTTCCCGTGCGGTCTACGTAAAGCTGGCGTCGGCGAGCGCCCCTTTGCGCGAGGCCGTTGCGGCGCTGAACAGTCCGGTCGTGGACCTGGGGATGGGACGCGTCGGTGCGTCGGCGGCCAAGAGCGGTTGCTTCATCTCAGGCGACGGCCCCTCGGAGGCCCTTCACGCCGCCGCCCTGACGATGCAGGGGCTGGCCGTGGTGGGGCCGGACACCCCCTATCTTCACTCCCTCTTGGGCGACGAGGGCTATTTTTCCGTCGGAGAGGACAGGGAAGAAGCCTGGAAGGAGGCCATAAGCCAGGCTATTTCCGACCGTGGGCGGGCCCTGGCCATCTCCGCCCGGCACATGATCAAGACCCGCTACTCCGCTTCGGAGAGCGCGGATTCCCTCGAGGCGATGTACCGCTCGGTGCTGGAGGGGAGCGTTTGACCGCTGCATCCTGGATATTGAGACGTTTTCAGGCCTTGGCCGCACCCGGCTGGAGGGCGCGGGCGACGGCCGCCTTCTTCGGGGCCGCGCTCGGTGTCCTCGCCCCCCGTAAGGGACGGATCGAATCCAACCTGAGCCTCGTGTACCCCGATAAGGACCGTGCGTGGCGGGCCCGCATCCGGCACAGGCTTTACGGGCATCTGGCCTGGACCGTAACGGAGCTCATGGTCCTGCAGCGGGACCCCCGGCAGGCCTTGCGCTGGGTCGAGGAGGTCGAGGGACTCCATTGGGTGGAAGAATGCCGGTCGCAGGGCAGGGGCGTCCTTTTTCTGAGTGCGCATTTCGGCAACTGGGAGCTCCTCGCGGCCTGGTACGCGCAGGTGTGCAAACGCGATGGAGGCCCCGGCTTTCATATCGTCTCGCAGGAGATCCATGACCGCGGCATCTCGGATCTGCTCCGGGAGTATCGGGAGCGCTGCGACATAGGCCTGCTGCCCAAGGATACCTCCACCCTGGAGTTCGTACGCCTCCTGAGGGAGGGCGCACATATTGCCCTTCTTGCGGACATCTCCTGGCTGGGGGGGGTACGTCTGCCCTTCATGGGACACGAATGTACCAATACCACAGGGCCCGCCGTGCTTTCGATTCTGGCCTCCGTCCCCATCGTCCCGGTCGGAATCTACCGCCTGGCTCCCTTCCGACACAGGGTGCGCTTCTTTCCTCCTCTGCCCGTTCCGGAGGAGCGAAACAGGCTCCGCAGGGCGGAATTGCTGACCCTGGAGGTGAACCGCGCTCTGGAGGAGATCATTGCCCCGAGGCTGGAGCTGTGGTTCTGGATGCACAATCGCTGGAAGACATGAACGGTCCCGCCAAGCCCTGCGGCTCGGTGGAATCATGTATAATTTGAGGCGAAAGCGGCTTCAATGAAAAAAAGGCTTTTTTTCATTGAAGAAGAGGACTTTTGAAAAGCCGTTCTCGTCTGTTTTCGGGAATGATTTTCGAATTTATCCGGATTTGTTTTTCTTTTAAGGAGCGACCATGCTACTTCGCAAGGAGTTCACGTTCGATGCGGCGCACAACCTCGTTCAATATCACGGGAAGTGCGAGGCCCTGCACGGGCACACCTATCGTTTGGCCGTCGTTCTCGAGGGAACGCCGGATGCGGAGGGAATGATCCTCGACTTCTGCGAGCTCTCCGCCGCAGTCAGGGAGCGTGTCGTATCACGGCTCGACCACACCTATATCAATGACATCATCCCGCAGCCCACGGCGGAGAATATCTCCCAATGGATATGGGACCAGATAGAGGCTCCGCTCTCCCGGTCCAACTGCCGCCTGCACGAGGTCTGGCTCTGGGAGACGGCGACCAGCTGCGTCGTCCTGAGCGCGTCGGACCGGACCGGCCGGATGGGGGACCGAGGACGGCCATGAAGGACGTGCAGAAGGAAAGGGATCTGCGCAATATCGCGATCGACCGCGTAGGGGTGCGCGACGTCCATTATCCCATCACCGTCATGGACCCGCTGAACGGAACGCAGGCGACCATCGCGTCGGTCTCGATGAGCGTTTTGCTTCCCCACGAGTATCGGGGAACCCACATGAGCCGCTTCATCGAAACCCTGGAGGAGTACAAGGGTAAGGTCTCGCTGACGACCCTCAGGGTGCTGGCCGAGCATCTCTGCTCGAAGCTGGATGCCTCGGAGGCCTCCATAAAGTTCGATTTTCCCTATTTCGTCCGTAAGAAGGCCCCCGTCTCCGGCATCGAGAGCTTCATGCGATACGAGGCCAGTCTGGAGGGGATCAGCCGCGGCAGCGAATTCGACATGAAGGTCGGAGTCGGCGTCCCCGTGCAGACGCTCTGCCCCTGTTCGAAGGAGATCTCGAGGGTGGGGGCGCACAATCAGCGCGCCTTCGTCCGCCTGAAGGTCCGCAGCTCCGGTCTCGTCTGGTTCGAGGAGCTGATCCGCACGGTCGAGGACGCTTCCTCGACCCCGCTCTATACCCTTCTGAAGCGGGAGGACGAGAAGTTCGTGACCGAGCGGGCCTACGAAACGCCCCGTTTTGTCGAGGACCTCGCGCGGGAGCTCGCCATGGCCCTCGACCGGGACGACCGGATCGTCTGGTACGATATATCGGTTACCAGCGCGGAGAGCATTCACCGCCACGATGCCTTCGCCGAGCTGGTTCGGGACAAGAGGAGCTGAGGAGGCCATGGAGCCGGAGGGCAGAAATGCGGAAGGGGGAAACGGGCTCTTCGGACGGCTGGTCTACTATGCGGCCTTTCTGCTGATCTTCGTCGGGGTGGGCAAAGTTTACCTCATCTGGCTCGAAAACTATCGGCTGCTTCACCCTGAAATCATCGAGGCCTTCGCCGTCGGCTATATCGAGGAGCAGCCGTTGAATGGGATTCTGCTGTGGGACGAGCAGCTCGTCTACGCCCCCAGGGACGGTGTCCTCACGTACCTCTCTCCGCTTCCCCGAAGGGTATCGAAGGGGGAGGTCGTGGCGGCCCTGGACGGAGCAGCCGTGAAGGTCCCCGCTCCGGGCTATTTTTTCCCGGCGCTGGACGGACAGGAGGGGCATTGGGTCTACTCGCGTCTTTGGCCGGAGTTTGCGCCGTTTCCTTTTTTCAGGTCGGCCGTTCTTTTGGAGAACGGGACCCAGCTGCGGAAGGGGGCGCCGATCGGCAAGCTCGTGCCCCAACCGCAATTTCTGCGCTGGATCGCTTATCTCGACAACAGTCCGTCCATTGCGCTCAGCCTGCGGCGGAAGAAAGCCTCGTTAAGGATTCGCCTCGACCCGGAGGGGAAGGAGCGGGAAGCGGAGATCGTCGCAGTGAAGTTTTCCGGACAGAAAATAAAGGTTTGCCTGCGTCTGCCTTTTTTCCCTGCCTCCGTCCTGCATTCCCGTGCCTTCTCCTGCCGCGTCATCGCCGGGGATCTCCAGGGCGTGATGCTTCCGGATACGGCGGTCGTGACCCGAGACGGCAGGAATGTGGTCTTTCTCGTGCAGGGAAGCCGGGTTTTATCGCAGGACGTCGAGGGGTTTCCCGCCGACCACGGACATTTTTTCATCACCAGGGGCGTGGCGCCCGGGAACAAATTGATCCTGCATGCCGACAAGAACCTGTCCGGCGTCATCAGGCTCTGGTAGAAGGAGGGCAAGCATGTCTCTCGAGGAGAGGATTTCCGCGATAAGGGAAAGGATAGCCCGCTGCGCCGAACATACCGGAAGGAAGGGGTCCGACGTTCGGCTCGTAGGGGTGACCAAGACAAGAACCGTGGCGGAGATGCGTGAAGCGGCTCCCTTGATCGATGCCATCGGCGAGAACCGCGTTCAGGAGGCCCTCTCGAAGAAACAGGAATGGGGCGGGGAGGGAGGCCCGGAATGGCGCCTGATCGGTCACCTCCAGAAAAATAAGGCCCGTCGCGCCGTCGAAATGTTCGACAGCGTGGATTCGGTGGACTCCATAGGGATCGCTTCGACGCTGGATCGTATCGCCATGGAGCTCGATCGCTCCCTTCCGGTGCTGATCGAGGTCAACACGGCCGGGGAGGCGAGCAAGACGGGGATCGAGCCCGGCGAGTTTCCGAAGCTCCTAGATCATGTCCTGAACTCACCGCGCCTGAACCTTCAGGGATTGATGACTATCGGCCCGCTGACGGACGACGAAGCGCAGGTCAGGAGGGCCTTTGCCTCCCTGAGGGAGCTTTCGGACCGAGCCCGTTCCTCCTCCGGCCGGGAACTGCCGGTCCTCTCCATGGGGATGAGCGGGGACTTCGAGTGGGGGATCCTGGAGGGCAGCACGATGGTTCGCATCGGGACGGCACTTTTTGGGCCCCGTTAACCTTTTTGTGATTTTTTTGCCAATACATGTTATAGTTTAGGGCGGAAGCAACGAACAGAAGGTTGCATCCTGTTCGAGGAGGAGTAGACTGGTGAGGAAACTGATGCAGATCTTGGGATTCTACGGTGACGACGACTACGACGAATCCGAGGAACATTACGGCGAGAAGCCCCAACCCGCCAAAAAGTCGTCTCAGGCATGGCGGCGGGATGAGGCTCGGTCCGGTCAGGGTCCATTGAGGATGGTCTTCTTCAAGGGGGTCCCCTCCGAGGAGATCAAGCTCAAGCTCAGGGATGCCCTGCTGGACGGGGTGATGATCCTTCTGGATCTTCACGATCTGGATCCTCAGAGCTTCGAGAAGGAAGGGCGTCCCTTCATCAATTTTATGGGAGGAGTGGCCTTCGCCCATAAGGGCCGTATGGAGTACATCGAGCCTGCGCTTTACGTCGTTACACCGCATGAAGGTATGTTTGAGGAATGGGCTGAGGAGGAACTTGGGAATGCCGGATCTTTTGACCGCCAAGGACGTTGAGGTAAGGGCCTTTAAAAAAGTTTCCTTTGGAGGCTATGCCATTCCGGAGGTTGAAGAGTTTCTGAATCAGGTTGCGGACGATATCGAGACTTACGCTTTACGCCTGGAGGAGAGTGAACGGCGCATCCAGGAGCTCGAGGATCTCGTTCAGAAGCAGGAGTCCATGACGGACATGATCAAGGACGCACTGATTCAGGCTCGCAAGAGCGCGAAGGAGATGGAGGAGGCAGCCCGTTTGCAGACGGAGGAGATCCTCACTCAGGCTCGCCAGGAGGCCGAAACGCGTATCGCCGAGGCCAACTCCAAGCTGGGGGAGATCGACCTCCAGGCGCAGTCTCGCCTGGAGGAGGCGGAGAAATCGGCCGAGCAGGTCCTCTCCAACGCGCGTGCGGCGGCTTCGAACATGCTTCAGGAAACCCAGCAGATGCGGGAAAGCTTGGAACAGGAGATCGATCAGCGTAAGAAAGAGGTCTCCGAAGAAACCGAGAAGATACTCTCCGAGGCTCGCGCGGCCGCTTCCGTCATTCTTCAGGAAGCCCAGCAGCAGAGCGAGACCTTGGCGCGGGAGAGAGAACGGGACCTGGCCGAGGCATCCGAACAGGTTGAGAGAATGCTTGCCAGGGGGCGGGAAAAGGCCTCCGATCTCCTCCAGGAGACCCGGCAAAAATGTGACAGCCTGCAACAGGACGCCGAGCGACGCAAGGCCGAGATCTCGGAGGAAGTGGAGGAGATCAGGGAACAGCTGCATTTTCTGAACCTTCAAAAGCAGCAGTTCTTGAGGGCCGCCGTTTCCATGTTGATTGACTTCGGGCAGGTTGTGGACAAGGCCCAACAGGAATTCGAGCTGGAGATGGCCGGAAAAATGGAGGACCTCGAGGCAGAGGATTCAACGGATTCAACGGATTCGAAAGAAGATGCTCCGGCCGAGGAGGTCGTGGACCAATCGGAATCCTCTTCCGAGGCTGAGGCCGACCCCATCAATGCCCTGGTGGTCGGCGGGGAAGGGGACGTTGCGTAAGGTGGGGGCGTTTCCTGCCGAAAGTGTGTGCGTTTTGCCGAACGTCGGGTGGAGGTAGCTCCCATCGTCGTAACATGAGCGTTCTGGCATCCTCAATTCGTTTCCTCCGCGGAGTGGGGGAGAAACGGGCTCAAGCGTTCGCTCGCTTGGGCATTTTTGTTGTGGAGGATCTGCTCTTTTTCTTTCCTCGACGCTACGAGGACCGGCGTGCGCTGACCCCGCTCGGCGATCTTCAACCCGATACCTTCTCCGCGGTCGTCGCGGAGGTTGCCGCCTCGCCCGCAGGGCCTGCCGGGTATCGTTTCGGACCGCTTTCCATAGCGTTGACCGACGGGGTCCACACCGTAAGGGCCGTGTGGTTCAACAACCCTCGGCTGGGGTCCCGGTTCAGGCCCGGAATGAGGCTGGCCCTGTACGGAAGGGTGGAGTATCGCGGCGGCCTCCAGCTGACCAATCCGGAATTCGAGGTTCTGGAGGGAGACGGAACCGCTTCGGTGGGGCGGATCGTCCCCGTCTATCCTCTTGCGGCCCCCCTTTCCCAGAGGTGGACGAGGCGCTTGGTCGGTACCGTGTTGGAATCATATGGGGGGGAACTGACGGATTTTCTTCCCGACTCGCTCCGGAGACGCCATGGAATGAAGGCCCTGCCGGCTGCCGTTCGGGAACTTCATTGCCCGGGGGACAGGAATTCCTGGCTGAGGGCCAGGAATCGTCTGGCCTTCGACGAGCTTTTTCTACTTCAGATCGGACTTCTGCTGCGCCGCAGAACGTATGCGGCCTCCGGACACGCCGTCCCCATCAGGCCAGGCCGAAAATTTCAGGCCCTCATGGGACCCGGTCTCCCCTTCGAGCCGACCGGCGCGCAGCGGCGCGCCGTCGCCGAGATACTCGGGGACATGAACTCCAGGACGCCCATGAACCGCCTGCTTCAGGGGGATGTGGGATCGGGAAAGACCTTCGTGGCCTCGGCGGCGATTCTGGCGGCGGCCGACTCCGGGGTCCAGTCGGTATTCATGGCGCCGACCGAGATTCTGGCTCAGCAGCACTATTTCAACCTCAAGGAGATGCTGGGGTCTCAGGGCATCGAGACCGTGCTCCTGACGGGAGGGCAGAGGACCGCGGAGCGGAGGAGCGCGGCAGAGGCCATCCGGAACGGGGGCGCTCAGGTGATCGTCGGTACGCACGCCGTCTTTGGGGACGAGGTGCGCTTCGCCAGGCTGGGACTGGTGATCGTGGACGAACAGCATCGTTTCGGCGTGCTGCAGAAAAATTCCCTGATCGCGAAAGCCTCCGCACCGCATGTCCTGGTCATGACCGCCACGCCGATACCCCGGACTTTGGTGCTCTCGATCTACGGGGACCTGGAGGTCTCCATCCTGGACGAGCTCCCCCCCGGGCGCGCGCCGATCAAGACCATCCGCATGAGTGCGGGGATGGAGAAAACGCTTCTGGACCTGGTCCGAGAAGAGATCCGCCGGGGAAGGCAGGTCTACTGGGTCTGTCCCCTCATCGAGGACGAGGAGCAGGGAGAACCCCGAGCGGTCGTCTCCCGCTTCGGCCGCCTCTCGAGTGCGCTTCCCGAAGTGCGGATCGCCATGCTGCACGGCCGCCTCCCCATGGGGGAGAAGGAGAGTATCATGAGGAGTTTCTCCGAGGGCAAGACGGACCTGCTCGTGGCGACGGCGGTCATCGAGGTGGGACTGGACGTCCCGAACGCCACCCTCATGATCGTCGAGGACGCAGGGCGTTTTGGACTGGCCCAGCTGCACCAGCTCCGGGGGCGCGTCGGCCGGGGACGCGCGGACAGCGCCTGTATTCTGCTGGAGGGAAGGGAAACCTCTCCTGAGGGGAGGGGTCGCATCGAGACGATGCTCAGGATCTCCAGCGGCTTCGACCTCGCCGAGGAGGATTTGAAGCAAAGAGGCCCCGGTGAGGTCTGCGGGGTCCGCCAGCACGGAGTCACCGACTTTCGCGTGGCCGATCTCGTTCGGGACCGGAGGCTTCTGAGCCTGGCGAGGGACGAGGCAAGAAGACTCCTCGAGACGGACCCTCAGCTCGAGAGCGCGCCCCTTCTGCGGGAGGAACTGGACAAAAGGCTTGGAAAGACCCTGAAGCTTGCCGGGACGGCGTGAGAAGCATTATCGCATCTTCGGCATCCTCCAGGGTGCCTCCTCGTCTCACGACTTGGCCCCGCCATCGTCAATCCTTTGGCCTGACGCAGTTCCCTTGTCCTCGTCACAGCCCACCTCCCTTCCATGCCCTATTTTACCGTACTCTGTCGTATAATGAGACGCAGGCACAAAAAAGAGCCGCCCCCGTCGAGGTCAGCAGCTCTTTCACATAAAGGAAGGAGCCCCCGACA
>NZ_CALIAA010000256.1 GCF_938040765.1 uncultured Fretibacterium sp. | reverse complement strand
TGAAAAAGATTCGCACGAAGTTATAGCATATTTTTTATCTTTATGCTATATTTTATACCGTAGGAGTTGAAAAATCAATGGGGGCACAAAGCAATATCATAAAAAATAACATATTAATAGAAAGGATATCATTCGAACAGGACGGGCAAGGCAAGACGAAGGGGACAGCTGCGCCTAACGAAGGATTCGAGTACGGCTCCCTCGAGTGGTGGCACGAGACGGTGGACATCGAGAAGCTGGATGAGCTCCTGCGAAGTTTTGCCCGTCTCTTCCAGGTGGGCGTTTGCCTGCTGACCCCGAAGGGGCGGAAGGTCATCTTGGTGAGCGTCTCGGAGTTCTGCGACTACGTGCACTCGATACGCAAGGGAAAGGCCATCTGCGACGCGTGCGACAAAAGGGCCCTGCGGACCTCGCTGAAACAGGGGGACATTCATATTTACACCTGTTCCAACGGCCTCACCGATCTGTGCGCCCCCCTTCATATCAACGGCCGCCTCGCGGGCTTTCTGGCCTCGGGGCAGGTCCAGCCCGGGCTCACCGGCGACGCGGAGCTCGAGGCCATCTCGAGACGGTGGACCTTTGTGAGAAACGACGAGGAGCGCGCTTTCCTGATGGAAAAGTATCGACAACTCCCCGTCATGGATGAGACGGAGCTGAAACGTGCGCTCGAGATCATACGCCTGCTCTCCACCCAGATCGTCGAACTGTGCGAGATCAACCTGGCCCGGCAGAAGATCCTGGAACAGAGCCTTCTGCTCTCCCAGCAAAGACAAAAGAGCGCGGGCATGGAGCACGCGCTTCACCGCGCCCAGCTGAAGGCTCTGAGGAGCCAGATCAACCCCCACTTCCTCTTCAACAGCCTGAACTGCATCGCGCGCCTCGCCCTGTTCGAGGCGGCGGATAGGACGGTGGAGATGACCGAGCAGCTCGCGGACTATCTGCGCTACACACTGCAGGAACAGGGAGAGCACGGATTGGTCTCTCTCGGCGAGGAGCTCCAGTGCGTGCGCAGCTATCTTGCCATATACCGTGTGCGGTTTGGAGACCGCCTCTCCTTCTTCATCAAGGAGGATCCGGAGGTCCGGGAGTGCTTGGTGCCCTTCATGCTGATCCAGCCCTTGGCGGAGAACGCCCTGATCCATGGGCTCGAACCTTCGCTTCGGGAGGGCAGGCTCTTGCTGACGGCGAAAAAAGACGGGGATGCCATTCACGTCGTCCTGAGGGACAACGGGGTGGGGTTCAAGGCGAGCGGCTTTCGGGAGGGGATGGGGTTGGCGAACGTCCGAAAGCGGCTGAGCCTCTACTATGGGAAGTCCGCATCCCTGGACGTCCGAAGCGTCCCTTGCGGAGGAACCCGTGTCGAGCTGCGTCTCCCGGAGAGGCCGGTGAACCTTCCATGATCCCGGAGACCGCGCCGCTCGAGTCCGAACTCCCTGACATTCCTCCTCTGAGGGCGCTCGTCGTCGAGGACGAGAAGCTGGAGCGCGATGCCCTGGTCATGCTGCTTCACGGCTTTTTCCCGGGGCTCGAGATAGAGGAGGCGGGAAGCGTCCCGGAGTTCGAGCGACTTGCCCGGGAACGTTCTCCGGACATCGTGCTGCTGGACATCAACCTTCCCGGCGGGAACGGAATGCTGGCCCTGGAGGAACTGCGCGGAGAAGGACTCGGCGCCCAAGTCATGGTCGTCACGGCCCACAACACCCTTGCCAACCTGAACCGGGCCCTTGAGGACGAGGTCGTCGTCCTCCTCCTCAAGCCGGTGAGGGCCCAGGCGCTGCGGGAGGCCGTGGAGAAGTGCATCCGTCGCCGGGAGGAGGAGATTCACCGGACTGCGCGCATCGAGGCGCTGGAACGGGGGCTCAGGGAGGCGCTCGAGGAGTTGGCGGAGCGCAGGCCCTCCCCTCCCCCTGAGGTGCGGGGCGATGCGGTGCGCTCCCCCGTGCGGAGGGCTATGGCGTTCATCCGGGAGGAGCCCGGCAAGGCCTCCCTGGAGGGGGCGGCGAAACACGTCGGGGTCAGCCCGGGACACCTCAGCCGCCTGTTCCGGGAGGAGGGCGTCCGTTTCATGGACATCCTGAAGGACGCCAGAATGCAGCGGGCTCGCGATCTTCTTCTCTCGGGGTCCTCGGTGCGGCGGGCCGCCCGGGAATCGGGGTATGGCAACGTCGCTTACTTCGGTCTCGCCTTCAAGAGGGCCTTCGGGGTCACTCCGGGGGCATTGCAGAGAGGGTCCGCGCCGCCGGAGGAGGATTCGTCCGAGGAGGGCTCCGGCTCCTGAACGGGGCATCCGAATTCACACAGTAAGGGAGGAAGGATTATGGCGAAAGGGTCGAAGAGGGTCGTAGTCATAGGCGGAGGGACCGGGGGGTACGTCGCCGCACTGCGCGCCGCGCAGCTGGGGGCCTCCGTCATCCTCGTGGAGAAGAACGCCCTGGGAGGGACATGCCTCAACAGGGGCTGCATTCCGACCAAGGTCCTGCTCCACACGGCGGAGCTGGCCTCTGCCGCCCGGGAGGGGGAACCCCTCGGGCTCTTCGTCAAGGAGGCCCGCGTCGATTGGAGTGCGTTGATGCGGCATAAGGAGGAGGTTGTCGCACGCCTCGTCGAGGGGGTCGGCTTCCTTCTGGGGGCCAATGGGGTGGAGGTCGTCCAGGGGAATGCGGTCTTCCGCTCTCCCGGGGAGGTCGCCGTCACGCAGGAGGACGGCACGGTGCGGCCTCTGTCGGCCGATGCCTTCATCGTCGCCACGGGCTCCGTCCCCGCGCTGCCGCCCGTTCCCGGGTTCGACCTGCCCGGAATCCTCACCAGCGACGGAGTCCTGGGGCTGGAGATGTTGCCCAAGTCCATCCTGCTCGTCGGAGGCGGGGTCATTGGCATCGAGTTCGCCTCCATATTTTCCGCTCTAGGCGTGGAGGTCACCGTCGTCGAGATGCTGCCGGAGATACTGCCAAACCTGGACGTCGAGCTCGTGGGGTACCTCAGGCAGATACTGGAGGCCCGTGGCATCCGCTTCCTGACCTCCGCGACAGTCAAGTCGGTCCGCGCCTTGGGCAGTGGGTACGCGACGGCCGTCACGGCGGGCGTGGAGGAGGAGATCGTCACGGAGAAGGTCTTCGTCTGCACGGGACGCCGTCCCTTCACCCAGGGACTCGGGCTCGAGGAGATCGGGGTCCGGACCGACCGGGGGCGGATTGCGGTTGACGAGCGGATGAGGACCAGCGTGCCCGGCATCCACGCCATAGGGGACTGTGCCTCGCCCATCATGCTGGCACATGTCGCCTCGGCCGAGGGTGAGGTCGCCGCGGAGGCCATCATGGGGCTCAGGGCAGCCATGGACTACCGTGTGGTCCCGAGCGCCGTTTACACCGCGCCCGAGTTCGCGGGGGTGGGCCGTACGGAGGAGGAGCTGACGCGGTCCGGTCGGGACTTCACCGTAGGACGCTTCCCCATGAACTCCAACGCCAAAGCCCTGATCGCGGGGATGCCCGACGGAATGGTCAAGGTTATCTCGGACAGGGAAACGGGCGAGATCCTGGGCATGCACGTCCTGGGTCCCAGGGCCACGGACCTGATCGCGGAGGGCGCGCTTGCCATGAGGTCCGAGCTGACCGTCGACGAGATCGTCGCCACGATCCACGCACACCCCACCCTCGGCGAGGCGGTCAGGGAGGCGTCGCTGGACGTCTTGGACAGGGCTCTGCACCTGCCACCGAAGGGATAGAAGGCGAGGAAAACAGGAGGCCGGCATCCGCATCCAAGTCAAAAGCGGCCGCTTGCCATCTTATCGAAATCCCCCTCGAGTCCCTGACGGCCTCGAGGGGGATTTTTCCTGACGTTGCCCACAGCGCAGCGTTTACGCCGGAGGGCGGGAAGACAACGGAGGCCGTGTCTCAGCATCAGTAACGCAGGCTGAAAAGCAACCCCATCAATGCCAGCAAAACGAAAAGGCCGATTGCATCTGCCTGAATCAATCGATGAAGGATCTCGTCGGTCACCTC
>NZ_CALIAA010000255.1 GCF_938040765.1 uncultured Fretibacterium sp. | reverse complement strand
GGTCCGAGACATGAGGGGCAGATGCGCCCGATGAAGCCGGTCCGCACGGGAGCGGCTTCATCCTGTACAATAAAAGGAACGAACGGGAGCCGACGCAGGCTGCCTGAGAAATTTTTCCGCGGCCCGGGAGGCCGGGGCTAGGGAGGGCTGAACATGGAGGGGTCCCGAGTGGGCGCGGCGGGCTCGCAGAAGATCGTCCTTCTCTGCTCTGACCTCGAGGTCGGGGGCATCCAGCGCGTCGTCGTCAACCTGGCCAACGGGCTGGCGGAAAGGGGGATGGATGTCGTCTGCGCCGTCCTGCGCCGAGGAGGCGCATTCCGTCCGCTCCTCTCGCCGAGGGTCCGAGTGGACGAACTGGGCTGTACCAGCCAGCCCCTCGCCCTGCTCCACCCCGGCTCGAAGCTGGCCGCCTGCCTCGGGACCGAGGGGCCGGGGACCGTGGTCTCCTTCGGCCACATGACGAACCTCCTGGCGGCGTGGAGCAAGATATTGAGGCGCCTTCCCTTCCGCCTGGTGGCCTCGGAGCACAGCACCTTCGGCGCGCGCATGGCGAACGACGCTCCCTTTCACCGCTGGCGCCGCAGGATGCGCGCCCGGTTCCTCTACCGCCAGGCGGAGTGCTGCGTCTGCGTATCTCAGGGCACGGCGGACGACCTCGTGCGACTCGGCATCGTCCCGCCGTCAAAAATCCGGGTCGTGTACAATCCCATCGTGGACGCCTCCCTGAGGGCCGCGGCGGCCGAGCCCGTCGGGCATCCCTGGCTGCGTCCGGGGAGCGCGCCCGTCCTTCTGGCGGTTGGACGCCTGATTCCGCTCAAGGGGTACGACGATCTGCTGCGGGCCTTCCGGATGCTTACCCGGGACACGGAGGCAAGGCTCGTCCTGCTGGGGGACGGTCCGGACAGGGGGCGTCTCGAGGGCCTGGCGTCGGAACTCGGCATAGCGGAGGACGTCCACTTCGCGGGCTTCGAGCCGAACCCCTACGCCTGGATGGCGAGGGCCGACGCGCTCGTGCTCTCCTCGCGATGCGAGGGGTTCGCCAACGTCCTCGTGGAGGCCCTGGCCTGCGGCGCCAACGTCGTCTCGACGGACTGCCCCAGCGGCCCGCGGGAGATTCTGGAGGGGGGGCGATGGGGGCGGCTGGTCCCCGTCGGCGACGCGGCGGCGATGGCGGAGGCCATGCGCGGGACGCTCCGGGCCCCGCTCCCCCGAAAGACGCTCCAGACCGCGGCGGAGCGGTTCTCCGTGGAGCGCTCCGTGTCCGCCTGGCAGGACGTCCTCCTGGGCCGGACCCGGAATTCGTGACGACAGGAAAAGAGGTACTCGACCGATGAGCATCGTTCGTCCCCGGGACGGGGACAGGGTTTTGTGGATTCGTTTCAGCGCGTTCGGCGACGTGCTCCAGAGCGCGGCCTCGGCCTGCGCCTTCAAGAGGGCCTACCCCGGCGTCAGGCTGACGTTCCTGACCCGATCCGAGTACGGAGACATCCTGGGGAAACAGCCCTACATCGACGATCTCCTCTTCTGGAACGTCAGGAAGAGCCCCTGGGATTTCTTCCGGCTCCTTCGGAGCATTCGCGGACGCTACCAGTGGCTGATCAGCCTGCACCGCGGAGGCGCCGCCGCCCTGACGGCGCTCTTCAGCAAGGCCCCCATCCGGCTGGGCTACAACAGCGGCATGCAGTTCGCCTACACCACCACCCACTGGGAGTACCTGGACGCGCTGGGAGTGGATTTCACCAGCCGCCCCGAGCCCGCGATCTTCGCCGCGGAGGAGGACCTGGAGCGGGCGCGCTCCCTTCTGGCCCCGCTCCCCCCAAGGCGTCTCCTCGCGATCATCGGGGCCAGCAAACCGCAGAAGTTCTGGCCTGTCGCCCATTGGATCGAGTTTCTGCGCCCCCTGGCCGCCGGGGGATGGGGCATCGTCCTGAACGGACACGGCCCCAGGGAGGCGGAGACGGCGGGCGCGATCGAGGAGGCGCTGCGAAGCCCCTCCGTCCTGAACCTCGTGGGACGCACGCCGTTCCCCCTGATGGCGGCCGTCGCCAGGTCCTGCACGGCCGCCGTCGGGAACGACACCGGCCCGCTGCACCTCGCGGCTCTGACGGGGACCCCCACCCTGGGCTTCTTCGGCGTCACGGACGCCTGGGAGATGAACTTCCGGATGCCGTGGTTCCGGGAGGTCCGGGTGAGCTGCCCCCTGGCGGGCTGCCGGAACTACGCCTGCCCCCAGGACTGCCTGGCGGACATCACGCCGGACCGGGCGCTCGCGACCTTCGGGGAGCTGACCGGGCCGGCCGGAGAGGAGCCCAACCGGTGACGGTGGCCTCGGCGGTCCTCCTCCTGATACTGGCCGTCCTCTCCCTGAAGAGGAAAACGCCCCAGCAGCTCCTGTACTCCCTTCTCCGCGAGGCGGAGAAGGGGCTTCGGAGGATGAACGTCCGCATCCCGGGGCTGGAGCGGCGCCTGGAGGAGAACAATCCGAAGCGCGTGTTCCATTCCCCCTTCCTCAGGCTGCGCGGGGACGTCCGGCACCTCCCGACGCTCCTGAACCTCCCCACCTCCGAGGGGTCCGGGGAGGCCGCCCATCCCGACGTGCTGCACGTGCCCGGAGGATGGGGGAAGGGCGGCTGGACCTGGCTGATGGCGGCGACCCCCTATCCCATGGGGACCGACTACTTCGAGAACCCCGAGTTCTACGTCTCCCGGGACGGCCTGCGCTGGCAGGTTCCCGAGGGTCTGCGGAACCCCCTGGCCCGGGTTCCCGTCGAGCCGTCCCGCAGGGAGATCCGCAGGGAGTTCCACTCCGATCCCTCGCTGCTGCTCCACGAGGGACTGCTCCATCTCTACTACCGCTGGACCGCGGTCCTCAACACCGGCGAGACGGAGAACCGCATCCTCCTGACGACCTCCCCGGACGGCGTCGTCTGGAGCCCCCCGGAGGCGGTGCTGAGCGAACGCCTGCCGACGGGGTCGGACCGCAAGTTCCTGTCCCCCAGCGCCCTGGTCTTGGATGGGACCCGCGTGCTCTGGACCGTGGACTGCGAGGCGGGGGACCGCTTCATCGTCCGGCGCACGAGCCCCGACGGGCTCCACTGGAGCGCCCCCGTCAGAACGGAGATCGCGGCCCCCTTCCCCCTGAAGTCTCCCTGGCACCTGGACGTCTCCGGGGAGGGCGGCCGCCTTCGGCTCCTGCTGACCGCGGCCAGGGACCGCGGGGTCGACGCGGAGCTCCTGTGGGGGTGGAGCGGGGACGGCGGGCTCTCGTGGAACGTCGAGGGGAAGCCCTTCGAGCCCGGCTACTTCTTCGAGAAAAAAAGGATATACCGCTCCTCCATCGTGCCGATGGAGGACGGGACCGAAAGGCTGTACTACTCGGCCATGGCCGGGGACGGGACCTGGCACGTCGCCGCGCTGGACCTGGGCGCACCGCCGCCGTACGAAACCGGCACAGAGGGGAATTGAGACAAGATGTGCGATAAAAATGCCAAGACCGTTTCGGACGTTTATCGTTATTCGGCCCTGCTCGAGGCGTTCGGGCCGAAACTGGGGAAGCGCCGCCGCTGGCTCGTGACCGGGGCGGCGGGGTTCATCGGCTCGCATCTCGCCGAGGCGCTGCTCTCGGCGGGGCAGGAGGTCGTCGGCCTGGACGACCTCAGCGCCGGGTACCGCCGCAACCTCGTCCTGGCCCTCTCCGGAGCGGGGGAGGGTGCGGAGGCCCGGTTCCGCTTCATCGAGGGCTCCATCGCCGACCCGGAGCTCTGCCGCACGGCCTGCGAGGGCGTCGACTTCGTCCTGCACCACGCGGCCCTCGCCTCCGTCCCCCTCTCCATGGAACGGCCTCTGGCCTTCAGCGCCGTCAACACGGAGGGCTTCGTCAACGTCCTGGAGGGAGCGCGCGCGCAGGGCGTCCGGCGCGTCGTCTACGCCTCGTCCAGCGCGGTCTACGGCGACGACCCCCGGCTCCCCAAGTCCGAGGACATGCCGGGGCGCTGCCTCTCCCCCTACGCCCTGACGAAGGCGGTCAACGAGCTCTATGCGGAGCTCTGGACGCGGGCCTACGGCCTCGAGACCGTCGGGCTCCGCTACTTCAACGTCTTCGGGCCCCGGCAGGACCCCAACGGCGCCTACGCCGCCGTGATCCCGCGATGGATCGACGCCGTGAGGAGCGGAAAGGACGCGGTGATCTTCGGCGACGGGTCCGCGACGCGCGACTTCTGCTCCGTTCGCAACGTCGTCCTGGCCAACCTGCTGGCCGCGGCGGCGGAGAGTCCGGAGGCCCCGGGGCACGTCTTCAACATCGCCTGCGGGGAAAGGACGACGCTTGGCGAGCTTCTCGAGAAAATCCGCGCGATCTTCGCGCAGGGGGCCGACGTCCCCGTGCGCCGCGAGCCGCCGCGGCCGGGGGACATCCCGCACTCCCTGGCCTCCGTCGAGCGGGCGGAGAGGGTCCTGGGCTACCGGCCCCGCGTCTCCCTGGAGGAGGGGCTGAGGGAGATGGCCGGGGACGGCTAGGGAACCGGCGCGAAAGGGGCGGACCGCGCCTCTTCGGCGCCTTTGCGCTATAATGATTTGTTCCGTGAGGCTTCTTCTCCCCGGCCCCGTTCTTCCTCGAGTTTTCTGTACCCTTCATCCTTCTCGGGGCCGTTCGGGGACCGCGGGACGTACGGCCGCAAAACCATCGGCGTGGAGGACAGACGTTCATGACTTCGGCAGAGACTGCACAAAATCGTAAAGAGAAACAGGAAGTACGGGTGCGCTTCGCTCCGAGCCCCACGGGGGCGCTTCACATCGGGGGCGGGCATACCGCCCTCTTCAACTGGCTCTGGGCCCGGCACACCGGCGGGCGGTTCATCCTGCGCATCGAGGACACCGACCGGGCACGGTCGACCGCGGCCTACGAGGAGACCATCATGTCGGGCATGAACTGGCTGGGCTTGGACTGGGACGAGGGGCCCGACCGGGGCGGGGACTACGGCCCCTACCGGCAGTCCGAGCGCCTCGACCTTTACCGCGAGCACGCCGGGCGGCTCGTCGCGGAGGGCAGGGCCTACCGGGACGGGGAGGCGATCCTCTTCAAGGTCCTGCCCGGGCAGGACCTCTCCTTCGACGACGTGGTCTACGGCCGCATCGAGACCACGAGCGACGGCCTGAGGGAGAAGGACTCGGACGCCCTCAAGGACATCGTCCTCATCAAGAGCGACGGGATGCCCACCTACAACTACGCCGTCGTGATCGACGACCACCTCATGGCGATCAGCCACGTCATCCGCGGCGAGGACCACATCTCGAACACGCCCAAGCAGATCCTGCTCTACCGCGCCCTGGGCTGGGAGGTCCCGCTTTTCGCCCACCTGCCCATGATCCTGGGCAGGGACAAGAAGAAGCTGAGCAAGCGCCACGGGGCGACGAGCGTCTACGAGTTCCGGGACATGGGCTACATGCCGGACTCCGTGTTCAACTTCCTGGCGCTCCTGGGCTGGTCGGCCGGGGAGGACCGCGAGATCTTCACGCGCGGCGAGGCCGCCTCGCTCTTCGAGCTGTCTCGGGTGACCCGCAAGGCCGCGGTGTTCGACCCCGACAAGCTCAACTTCATCAATCAGGAGCACCTCAAGCGGCTCGACCCCATGGTCCGCCTCGCGATGGTCCGGCCCTTCTGGCTGGAGGCGGGGCTGCCCGTCGAGAACCACGACGACGCCTGGCTCGCCGGGGCCCTCACCCTGATGGAGGGACGGGGGCGGACGGCCCGGGAGATGGCGGAGTTCTCGGATTACTTCGTGTCCTTCGAGCCCGTGAAGGCCCGCTACTCGGCGGACGCCGTCCCGGACGACCTTCGGCCCGGCCTCAGGGACTTCTTCGGAGTCCTTCTCTCCCTGCCCGACTGGACGCCGGAGAACCTGGAGGAGGCCGCCCGACGCTGGGTCGCCGACCACGGGGTGAAGATGAAGGACTACGCGATGACGCTGCGCTTCGCCCTCACGGGGATGAAGGTCAGCCCCGGCATCTTCGAGGTCGCCGTGCATCTGGGGCGCGACGAGGTGCGGCGCAGGCTGGAGCACTATGCCCTGATCTGAAGTGTCCGGGGCGCGGAGCCCCCGGGGAAAGGAAACGGCCATGCAGAGGACCCATGCGGTGCAGTACGGCGTTTCGACCCTGTCCGACTACGACATTTTCCTGTTCAAGCAGGGGACGCACTATACCCTTTACGACAAGATGGGGGCGCAGAAGCACACCGCCGAGGACGGGACGGAGGGGATCGCCTTCTCCGTCTGGGCCCCCAACGCGCGAACGGTGAGCGTCGTCGGGGACTTCAACGGATGGGACCCCGAGGCACACCCCCTGGCCGCCCGCTGGGACGACAGCGGGATCTGGGAGGGCTTCGTCCCGGGGCTCGAGAGGTGGACGCTCTACAAGTTCCACATCCTGAACAGCCGGGGCGAGCACAAGGACAAGATGGACCCCTTCTCCCGCGCCTTCGAGGTTCCGCCCCGGACCGCCTCGGTCGTCCACTGGCCCGAGTACGAGTGGCAGGACGCCGCCTGGATGGAGGGCCGCGCCTCCGCGACCTCCCTCTCCGCGCCCTGGAGCGTCTACGAGGTGCACCTGGGCTCCTGGAAGCACCATTGGGACGACGGCCTGTCGCTCTCCTATCGGGAGCTGGCCGCGGAGCTCCCGCGCTACTGCGCGGACATGGGCTTCACCGCCGTCGAGCTGCTGCCCGTGATGGAGCACCCCTTCTACGGCTCCTGGGGGTATCAGACCCTGGGGTACTTCGCCCCCTCCAGCCGCTACGGAACCCCCGAGGACCTCATGGCCCTGATCGACGCCCTGCACCAGAGCGGGATCGCCGTGGTCCTGGACTGGGTGCCGAGCCACTTCCCGACCGACGACTTCGGCCTGGCCCGCTACGACGGCACCGCCCTCTACGAGCACGAGGACCCGCAGAAGGGCTACCATCCCGATTGGGGTAGCTACATCTTCAACTACGGCCGAAACGAGGTGCGGAGCTTCCTCATCTCGAGCGCGGCCTTCTGGCTCGACCGCTACCACGCCGACGGCCTCCGCATCGACGCCGTCGCCTCCATGCTGTACCTCGACTATTCCCGGAAGGAGGGGCAATGGCAGCCCAACGTCCACGGGGGGAGGGAGAACCTCGAGGCCATCGCCTTTCTGCGGGACCTGAACCGCGAGGTCTACGGCCGCTTCCCCGACGTGCAGACGATCGCCGAGGAGTCCACGGACTGGCCCATGGTCACCCGCCCCGTGTTCCTGGGCGGGCTGGGTTTCGGCATGAAGTGGAACATGGGCTGGATGCACGACACCCTGGCCTACATGAGCCTGGACAGCGTCTTCCGCAGCTACCACCAGAACCAGCTGACCTTCAGCATCTGGTACGCCTTCTCCGAGAACTTCATGCTGCCGCTCTCGCACGACGAGGTGGTCCACGGCAAGGGGTCCCTCATCAACAAGATGCCGGGCGACTGGTGGCAGAAGCGGGCCAACCTGCGCCTCCTGCTGGGCTACATGTGGACGCACCCCGGGAAAAAGCTGCTCTTCATGGGGGGGGAGTTCGGCCAGGGACTCGAGTGGAACCACAACACCGCGCTGGAGTGGCAGCTGCTGGAGAAGCCGGACTTCCGCGGCCTCCAGCAGTGGGTCCGGGACCTCAACGCCGTCCACAGGACCTGTCCTCCCCTGCACGAGCTGGATTTCTTGCAGGAGGGCTTCCAATGGGTCGACTGCACCGACTGGCGGCAGAGCGTCATCGCCTGGCTGCGCAGGGGAAGATGCGAGGGGGAGTTCGTCCTCTGCGTCTGCAACTTCACCCCGGTCCCCAGGGAACCCTATCGGGTCGGGGTCCCCTGCTCCGGCCATTGGCGGGAGATCCTGAACAGCGACGCCTCCGTCTACGGAGGAAGCGGCATGGGCAACGCGGGGGGAATGGAGGCCGAGCCCGTTTCCTGCCACGGATACCCCCAATCGCTGCTCCTGACCCTGCCCCCGCTCTCGATCGTCGTCTTTCACCTCAAGACCCCGGACTAAGGCCCGGACGAACATCAAAAAAGGAAAGCCGGGGGAATCCCGTATCCTTCTGCCTCTTACCGCAATGTGAAGGGAGTTTTTTCGCATGTCCCGCTACGTCTGTATCCACGGACACTTCTACCAGCCGCCGAGGGAGAACCCCTGGCTCGAGGCCGTCGAACTGCAGGAGTCGGCCGCTCCCTGGCACGACTGGAACGCCCGGATCGCAGCCGAGTGCTACAGCCGAAACGCCGCGTCCCGAATCCTCGATGCCGATGGGAACATCGCCAAAATCTGCAACAACTACTCGCGGATCAGCTTCAACGTGGGGCCGACCCTCCTCTCCTGGATGGAGGAACGGGAACCCCGCTGCTACCGCGCGATCCTGGAGGCGGACGCCCTGGGTCGGAAGCGCTTCTCCGGGCACGGCCCTGCGATGGCGCAGGTCTACAACCACATCATCATGCCCCTGGCCACCCGCCGCGACAAGAGGACCCAGGTCGTCTGGGGAATCGAGGACTTCAAAAGGCGCTTCGGGCGCGCCCCCGAGGGGATGTGGCTGGCCGAGACCGCCGTGGACACGGAGACCCTGGAGGTCCTGGCGGAGAACGGCATCCGGTTCACCGTCCTGGCCCCCAAGCAGGCCGCCGAGGTCCGTCCCCTCGGGGAGGGCGTCTGGCGCGACGTGAGGGGGGAGCGGGTGGACACCCGCTGCGCCTATCGCTGCGACCTTCCCTCCGGCCAAAGCATCGCGCTGTTCTTCTACGACGGCCGACTCTCCCAGGAGATCGCCTTCGGCGGGCTTCTGAACAACGGGGAGAACTTCGCCCATCGCCTGATCGACGCCCCGGCGGACTCGAACCTCCCGGTGCTCTCCCACGTCGCGACGGACGGGGAGTCCTACGGGCACCATCACGACCACGGGGACATGGCCCTGGCCTACTGCCTGGAGACGCTGGACCGCTCCCGGGAGGCCCAGCTCACCGTCTACGGCGAGTTCCTGGCGCTCTTTCCCCCGGAACACGCCGTGCGGATCGTCGAGAACTCCTCCTGGAGCTGCGCCCACGGCGTGGAGCGCTGGCGGGGGGACTGCGGCTGCAACGCGGGGACGCCGGGGTTCCACCAGAGGTGGCGCGGTCCCCTGAGGGAGGCCCTGGATGCCCTGAGGGACTCGCTGGCCGACATCTTCGAGCGCGAGGGCCGGGGGCTCCTCCCCGACCCCTGGGGCGCCCGGGACGCCTATATCGCCGTCATCTCCGACCGCTCGCCCGAGAACGTGGAGCGCTGGCTCGCGCAGCATGCCGCGCGGCCCCTCGGCCCCGCGGAGCGCACGCGGGCCCTCTCCCTGATGGAGATGCAGCGCGCCGCCCTGCTGATGTACACGAGCTGCGGCTGGTTCTTCGACGACATCTCCCGCATCGAGACGGTGCAGATCCTCCGCTACGCGGCCCGCGCCATCGAGCTGGCGAAGGACCTCTCCGGGCGGGACTGCGCCCCCGAGTTCCTGAGGATGCTGGGGAGGGCCCCCAGCAACATCCCCGAGCTCGGGAACGGCGCGCGGGTCTACGAGCTGCTGGTCCGGCCCGCCCGGCTCACGAAGGCCCAGCTGGCCGCGCACTACGGGATCACGTCGCTCTTCCCGGGCTTCGCGCCCGCCTTCTCCGAGGGATGCTGGCGCTTCTCCGGGACCGCCTCCGTCCCGGAAAAAGCCTCGCGTTCGGGAAAAGCCTCAATTTCGGGAAAAATCTCGCCCCCAGAAGAGTCCCCGGCGCAGGGGGCCGCGGGCTCCTGCACCTTCTCGGCCGGGACGGTCCGGGTCCGCTCCGCGGTCACGGAGGAGGAGGAGACCTTCCTCTTCGCCGCCAACTATCGGGGCGGCACCTCCATCCTCTGCGGGGTCGCCCCCGAGCGGGAGGTCCGGGAGGTGACGGCCGGGGAGGCGGACGCCCTGCGCGAACTCTTCGCCGGGTCCGACGAGAGGGGATTGGTCGGGCGCTTCGGGCACAGCCTGTTCTCCCTGCGCCATATCTTGGCCGACGCCCAGCGCGGGGTCCTGGACAAGCTGCTGCGGCAGGACGTCGCCCGGATCGAGGAGAGCGTTCATTCCATCGTCCGCAGCTACGACTCGCTCCTGGACTACCTGACGACCCTGGAGATGCGGCCGCCCCGGATCATCGCCTCGGCCGCCGAGGTCGCCCTGACATCGAACATCGTCCACGCCCTGGAGCACGACGTTCCCGACGTCGCGCACCTCCGCGGGCAGCTTCGCCTCGCGGCGCGGTGGAGGACGGCGCTCGACGTTCCCCGCATCGGCTTCGCCGTCTCCCAATGGCTGAACCGGCGGATGGAGCGGCTCTGCGGCGACCCCGGGGACACCGCCGCGGCGGACGGGATCTGCGCGATGCTCGTCCTCTTCGTCGACGAACACCAATGGCGCCTCAGCCTCTACCGGGCACAGAACCTGTTCTTCGAGGTGCTGGAGGCACACCGGAAGTCCGCCCTCCCCTCCGAAGCGCGGGAGGCGCTGCGCCGCCTGGGGCGGCGGCTCCGGTTCTCGGAGGCCATGCTGAAGCCCTGAGCCCCAATCCCTCCCCCTTCGACACGCAGGGCCGCCCCCACCCCAAGGACGGGAGCGGCCCTTTTTCGGCCCATATTTCGGCTATGCCGTCAGGCCATGGGGATGAAGGTCAGATCCCGACCCGTGCCGACTCCAGGCGTTCGATCACCGGATCGTTCATCAGCCCCCGGTTGCGCCGGGCGTATTCCAGGGCGGTCCTCCCCGAGTCGTCGACGATGGATGGGTCCGCTCCGCCCGCAGCGGATCCAGCCCCGTCGTCCGGCCGAACCGCTCCCCCGCGGTCCATCGCGATGAGGTTGTCCGAGCCGCGGGTTAAGCAGGCGGGCAGCTCTTCGGGGTGCCGGGCCCCGAACGCCGTACCGATACGGCAACGCCGTAAGCCTTCGGTCCGTTGCCCGTTGCCGCGCTGTCGAGTCAAGTAAACCGTATCACGGACGGACGTTCCGAGACGGATTGAGGCTACGCATGCCGCCTCGTTGCCAGGAGTCCCGAACGCCCTTCTTCTGTCGAGTTATCGGAATTTTAAGGCTCCCCAGTCCTATTGCGTTCGACTGTTTCGGTCAGGCAGGTGTTAAGTCGGAGCATTGTATTATCCTTGCGCAGCACACTACCTTCTCGGGCCAGAAATCCTCCAGTCCACAGACTTTTCCCTCGTCAGTCTCCAAGTCGCACACGCCGCTCTCTATCGCCAACCTTCGAAGTTTCGCGTAATATCGTGCACCTGCCGCGTTCAAGAACAGCCCATACTCGTTAAAACGCATTTTCTTCCTGATGCGTATCCTATGTGCTCGCAGTTCGGGTTCAATTTGCTTAAACCTTGCCCGCTCTTCCTCCAGGATAGAATAGGCATTATCATCATAAAGGTAAGACTGCCCCACCACGCCAATACAGTCAAACCCCATGGGGACGACCCGACGGGGCTCCACATCGAACCCCTTTAAATCCGCGTAAAAATTCTTCAGGTCATCCCCCAGAAAGCAGACCTCCGCATCCATCCCCAGATTCCGGCAATGCCGGAGATACCTGAGGGTAAAGGGCCAATCCGGCACGACCTCAAGGGCGCTGCAGCTCACAATACATTTAGCCCACCTCTCCTGCGCCTCCTGAGAAAGAGCCCGAGACAAAGCATCCTCCTCCGTGTCCAAAGGCCAGCTTGATGTGTCTCGGGCCATACCACGATAGGGCGAATTATCGTCTTGGGCAGGGACTGTCCTTTCAAAAACCGCAAATCCATTCCTCTCCATGACAGGACGGTGATCGTAAATGCCTATCACCTCTTTATTTTTGATAGAATC
>NZ_CALIAA010000254.1 GCF_938040765.1 uncultured Fretibacterium sp. | reverse complement strand
CCGGGAGTATCGTCATTTCCCCCGGTCCATAATCGCGGAGATGTGCTATGCTCTGGCGCGTGTACGAGATCAGGGAAGCGCTGATTCAATCCATGAAGCCCCCATGTTGATTTTTTCTTTATGACAATCGAATGCCTGTGACGAGCTTCGCGGGCTTATCTTAAGGAGGAACGTGTCGGATATGGGATTCCGTACCATTGAGGAGCTTTGTGAGGAGCTCAAGGAGAAACGCGTATCCGCTCTTGCCGGCGGCGGGGAGAAGGCCATCGCCAAGCAGAAGGCCAAGGGAAAGGGGACGGCCCGGGAGAGGATCGGTCAGCTCCTGGACCCGGGGTCCTTCGTGGAGATCGACGAGTACGTGACGCACCGCTGCGTCAACTTCGGTCTGGACAAGAACAAACCTCTGGGGGACGGGGTCGTCACCGGCTGGGGGACCATCGACGGGCGGAAGGTCTTCGTCTTCAGCCAGGACTTCACCGTCCTGGGGGGGTCGCTCGGCGAGAAGCATGCCGACAAGATCTGCAAGGTGATGGACCTGGCGATGGAGATGGGCTGCCCGGTCATCGGCCTCAACGATTCCGGCGGCGCCCGCATCCAGGAGGCCATCGACGCCCTGAACGGCTACGGCAAGATCTTCTACCGCAACACCCTCGCCAGCGGGGTGATCCCCCAGTTCTCCGTCATCATGGGGCCCACGGCGGGCGGCGCGGTCTACAGCCCCGCCCTCACGGACTTCATCTTCATGGTGGACAAGACGGGCGTCATGCACATCACGGGCCCCGCGGTCATCAAGGCCGTTACCGGCGAGGAGGTGACGAGCGAGGAACTGGGCGGCGCGGTCACGCACAACACGAAGAGCGGCAATGCCCATTTCATGGCCTCCTCGGAGGAGGAGTGCTTCGCGCAGATCCGTAAGGTGCTCTCCTACCTGCCCCTGAACAACCTGGAGGATGCGCCCTTCAGGGAGACGTCGGACAGCGTGGAGCGCGCCGACCCGGAGCTGCGCGGCGTGGTCCCCACGAACCCCAACAAGGGGTACGACGTGAGGGACGTGCTTGCGCGCATCCTGGACGATGGGGAGTTCACCGAGGTCCAGGCGGGCTGGGCTCAGAATATCCTGACGGGCTACGGCCGCATCGGAGGACGGGCCATCGGGATCATCGCCAATCAGGCCAAGGTCATGGCGGGCTGCCTCGACATCAATGCCTCGGACAAGGCCAGCCGCTTCATCCGTCACTGCGACGCCTTCAACCTGCCGATCGTGACCTTCGTGGACGTCCCCGGCTACCTGCCCGGGGTCACCCAGGAGCACAACGGCATCATCCGGCACGGGGCCAAGCTTCTCTACGCCTACAGCGAGGCCACGGTTCCCCTCGTCACCGTCATCCTGCGCAAGGCCTACGGGGGGGCCTACCTGGCCATGAGCAGCAAATCGCTGGGGGCCGACATGGTCCTGGCCTGGCCTCAGGCGGAGATCGCCGTCATGGGGGCCGAGGGCGCGGCGAACATCGTCTTCAAGAAGGAGATCGAGGCGTCCTCCGATCCCGCCTCAGCCCGCCTCGAGAAGATAGAGGAGTACCGCAAGGCCTTCGCGACCCCCTACGTGGCGGCGGAGAGGGGCCTGGTGGACCGGGTCATCATGCCGGAGGAGACGCGCAGGGAGCTCTGGCTCGCCCTGAACGGCATGGAGAGCAAGCGGGTCGGACGCCCGAGCAAGAAGCACGGCGTCATCCCGCACTGAGGAGGCGAACCATGAATCCCTCTGCGGCTCCGGCTGCCTTCGAAGGGGTTTCCGGCTCCATCACCGTCAGCATCACGGCCTTCACCATCGTCTTTGCCGTCCTTGCGGGGCTCACGGCGGTGATCTACGCCATCAAAATCTTTGCCGGGGAGGATGTCGGGCCGGCCGCCGCCTCCGCCTCCCCGCTGCTCCCCGGGGGCGAACCCGCTCCATCGGCTCCCGTCGCCCCGGCGCCTCGAGCCGCCGGGGTCGACCGGAAGGTCGTCGCGGCCATTACGGCGGCTGTCCTTGCGGCGACGGGGGGCCGGGGTCGGGTGCTCTCCGTCGTCCCCGAGAGGGGGGCGGAACAGCCCTCCCGCTGGACCCGCACCTGGAGGACCGCCGCCCTGATCGAAGGGGTCGGGAATCGTCTGAGCCGTCCATGGAAGTGAAACGTAACGTCGTTTGTGCTCGTCCCGAGCGCGTCATTTTTGGAAAGGGGTTGTGTCGGTAGTGAACAAATATAGGGTTGTCGTGGACGGTACCGCGTATGTCGTCGAGGTGGAGGATTTGGGCACGGGCGCCGCGCCCGTGAGCGCGCCCGCCGCTCCGGCGGCCGCCCCCGCGCCGACTGCGGCAGCTGCCGCTCCCGTATCCGCACCTGCGGCCCCCGCCGCGCCGAAGGCTGCGGCTCCGGTCTCCGCCGGGGGCTCGGCCATCGCCGCGCCCATGCCGGGCAAGGTCCTCGACGTCAAGGTCGCGGTCGGCAGCGTCGTCAAGGCCGGCGACCTCGTGCTGCTTCTCGAGGCCATGAAGATGGAGAACGAGATCTTCGCCCCCGCCGACGGCACGGTGGCGGAGGTCCGGGTGCGGGGCGGGGAGTCCGTCAATACGGGGGACGTCCTGGTCGTCCTCTCCTAACAGGGATATGGAAATGGCATGATATAACACGATTGGATTGACAATCCAAATGCAACAGTATCTGTATCGACGGAGACGGGCCTGAACAAGCATTTCGAAAGGGGAGCCCGACATGCCGGATTGTCCGGGAACAGGTAGCGTTTTTTCATGGCGGAAACGATGACGGACCGTTCCGGGAGTTTCAGTCCCGGACCCGGAGCCGGGAACGGAAGGAATACGAACGGAGAAGCGGGGCCGGAGGGCTCCGCTTTCTCCGGTTCTGCGGCGCTGGTGGAGAATGCCATCGTCTCCCTGGCGATAGCTGCGCGCATTGCGGGGATACCTGCGGATCCCGAGAGCCTGTGCCGTGCGTTTCCCTCGCGGGAACCCTCCGCCATCCCCCTCATCCTCCTGCGTGCGGCAAAGGCGCTGGGCCTCAAGGCAAAAAGGATGACGACCTCGGCGGAAAGGCTCGACAGGCTGCCTCAGCCCTCGCTGCTCCTCCTCTCCGACGGCGGCGTCCTGATCTTTCTGAGGTTCGAGGCGGCGAAAAGCGAGGCCGCACCGGACGCTTCTCCCGATGCTCCTCCTGAAAACGGGCGGGTCATGCTGCTCCGGGCCGGGGAGAAAAGGCCGTTTGTCTGGAGCTGCGAAGAGCTGGGCGCGGTGTGGGAGGGAGACGCCATCCTTCTGGCACGGCGCTTCTCCCTGGCGGAGCTGGGCAGGAAGTTCAGCATCGGGTGGTTTCTGCCGGTGATCCTGCGGTTCAAGCGCCACCTGGGCGAGGTCTTCGTCGGGTCTTTCTTTCTTCAGATGTAAGCAAGTCAAGGGTTATTTACAAAATCCTGTCTGAAAAAATATAAGCAGAGCTTTTCTCCCGGCGTCAAATTACCCAGAGATTTGTGAGGTTTGACCCAGTTGTAGTAATTGACGAAACGAGCTAGTGATTTTCTGCGATGTTCCGGAGACTCGAAACGCTCCTTATCGTGCCACATCTCCATTAAGGTCCGTATGACTCGTTCCGCCTTGCCATTGGTCTTCGGTGTTGCCGGGCGCGTGAACTTCTGCCCGATACCATTTCTCATGCACAGTTCCGCAAAAGCGTGATGCTCCGGATTCCCTTGAAATTCTTTGCCGTTATCCGTATAGGCTGTCTCAATCGTATAGGCGCATTCCTCCAGGACTTGACCCAGAAAGCTCCCAGCAGAAGCGGCTGTCTTGTCCGGCAGAATTGCCGCATAGAGCTCACGGCTGTAGTCGTCGATCGCCACGAAAAGATAATCTCGTGGGGTGGTATGGTCTTGTCCCTTCAGTAAAGGCAGACGCTTGAAGTCAAGGTGAAGCATTTCCCCCGGATAGCTTTTGTTGTAACGTTTGGCCTCCTTTTTCAATCGGGCTTCAATTGTCTTTTCTATTTTGGCAAGACGTTTCATGCCCCAGGCCAGAGTGCGGAAACGAGCATTGCAGCTGTTGTGAATAGAGAAATCCCGTTTTCGGCCTCGTGCCGGAATCTTATAGATCGTCGGACGGGAGACGTGATATTCCTCGGCCAGCAAGGCAACGCGTATGTGTTCTGTGTGATGCCTCCGATAAATCTCCTCTCGCTGCTGGGGTGTCCGTTTTGTGCGTTTGTGGATGTTCATTTCGGGCGGCTCCTTCCCGGGCGTTTCTCGCCTGTAATCTCACCCGGTTTGTAAACAACCCTAGATTAGCCTACAATTTTGCCCCTATAAAATTCAGGGAGTCAGGGCATCCTGATGCATGCCGCAACTCCCTGAAGAAGAACATCCGGCCCAACCGGCCGATTCTGAAGTCAATCCGTGCAGTCCAACGGAAAAAACGTCGGCGCCACCCGGAAAATTAACGCTTGGAGAACTGCCGCTTGCCGCGGGCTCCCTTCTGCCCGAACTTCTTGCGTTCGACCATGCGGGGGTCGCGGGTCAGAAGGCCCTCCTTCTTCAAGGCGGGGCGAAGGTCCGGATTCATGCGGATCAGGGCTCGCGCAATCCCCATCTTGACCGCTCCGGCCTGGCCGGTCAAGCCGCCGCCCGAAGCGTTGACGAAGACATCGACCTTGCCCTCAAGGTTCACCGCCTTCAGCGACTGCATGACCTGAGCCTGCCAGACCAGGCGAGGGAAGTACTCCTCCACCGTCCGGTCGTTGATCTTGAGTTCTCCGTTGCCCGGGCAAAGCCGAACACGGGCCAGGGCGTTCTTGCGGCGACCCGTTCCCCAGCAATAGCTGTTTTCCATCTGCCTGTCCTCCTGCTTCAAAACTATAGATCAAGCGCCTCGGGCGCCTGAGCGACGTGGGGATGATTGGGGCCCGTGTAAACCTTCAACTTACTCGCGTACTTCAGGCGGGTTTTGGGAAGCATGCCCTTCACCACATGTTCGAACAAAAATTCGGGGCGCTTCTCGAGCATTCTCTCCCAGGGGATGGATCGGTAGCCCCCCGAGTGCCCCGTATGATAGTGATAGTGCGACTGCGAGGCTTTGCGGCCCGTCAGGCGGACTTTATCCGCATTGACGACGATCACGTAATCCCCCGTATCCACGTGGGGCGTGAAGGTCGGCCTGTGCTTGCCCGTCAGGATGCGCGCAATGCTCGCCGCCAGACGGCCGATAGGCCTGTCCGTGGCATCCACGATATACCACTTTCTTTCCACCTGACCGGGCCTGGCCAAGTAGGAACTGCTGCCTGCCATCTCGTTTCCTCCTCGAACTCTACACGAAGCCGACTCATTTTTTCTAAAGAACGGCCCCGTAGTTTTTCAGTTTCCTAATTTATCCCTCAGTAACGGAAGAAGATGCTTCAGCAAGAGAACAACCTTGCGGGACACGAAAGCTCTCACCGGAATAGTGGCAGGGGGGCCATCCGGGGAGAACTCCAACCGTCACGCCAGGCCGATCTTGTTCAAAGCACCGTGCTTCGCAAACTTCTATTGTATACGAACACTGCAGTCGTTCGCAAGTACTCCGGTCAAATCCGCTATGTTCTGCCAACTAACGTATCAGGGCAAGAGCGAGGGAGGTCAACATAAAGAGGGCCGCCAGGACGACGGTGATCTTGGTCAGCCCGGAAAAGCGCTGCCACTGCCCCGCATCCGCCTGGGTTCCGCCCCCGAATACCCCCGCAAAACCGCCTTCCTTGCGATGCTGGGCCAACACGATCATCATCAGCACCACGGAGATCACGATATGCACCAGAGAAAGCAACGTCCGCACCAGAAAACTCCTCCTCGTCCCAGAAACACACAAATTACTTTCCGCCCGCAAGGTACCGAAGAACACAGGCGAAAAATATCTCTCCTAAAATATTCATGCCCATGTTACCGGCATGTCATGCATTTATTTTATCATACATTCTTTACGAGAGGGACATAGAATCGAGATCATTTCACCATTCCTCCGCATCCAACACCTGCAGCAGCGCCCGCAGCGCGGCGGCGCGGTGCGAGACGGCATTCTTCGTCTCCGGCGGGATATCGGCAAAGGAGCCGCCGAGGCCGTCCGGCAGGAACAGCGGGTCGTACCCGAACCCTCCGGTCCCCGACGGACGCTCCGCGATGCGGCCCGGACACTCCCCCTCGCAGACCAGGGTCCACCGCTCGGGGACCGAAAGAGCCAGGGCCGCCACGAATCGCGCCCGGCGATCGCTCCGTCCCTCCATCTGCGACAGAAGCCAGCAATTCCGGTCCTCGTCGGTCCCCTCGACGATCCGTGCGGAACGGACGCCGGGAAGCCCTCCCAGGGCCGCGACCTCCAGGCCGCTGTCGTCCGCCAGGCTCGGCAGGCCGGACGCCTCCGCCCAGGCTTTGGCCTTCAGCACGGCGTTCATGGCATAACTACCGCCGGTCTCCTCGACGGCGAGGCCCCCGACCTCAGGGGCAAACAGGAGACTCCCAACGAACGATTCCGGCAGAATCGCGCGGAACTCCTCATACTTGCCCCGGTTGCCCGTGGCCAGAAGCAGGTTCTCAAAAAACAAGGGCGCTGCGCTCCGCCGCCGTGAACTCGAGCGCCGCCGTCTGCCGCTCCCGGATCTCGCGGCACCCCTTCAGGCAGAGGTCGAAGATGCGGTCGGTCTCCGTCCGTGAAAAGGGAGCCTCCTCACCGGTCCCCTGAACCTCGACGAAACGGTCGGCGTGGTCCGCGACCACGTTGAAATCGACGCTGGCCGCCCGGTCCTCCTCGCTGTCGAGATCGAGGCGGACCGTCCCGTCCAGGATCCCCGCGCTCACCGCAGAGATGCAGGACAGGAGCGGGAGCGTTCCGAAAGCGCCCTCATCCCTCAGCACCCTGAGTGCATCCACCAATGCGACGTATCCGCCGTTGACGGAGGCGACGCGCGTACCGCCGTCGGCCTGAAGCACGTCGCAGTCGATCGTGATGGTCCGGGGCCCCAGCCTTTTCAAATCCACGCACAGGCGCAGGGCCCGCCCTATCAGACGCTGAATCTCGGCACTGCGCCCACTGATCCCCGAGCGTACGGCACGCTGCGTCCGGCGGTCCGTGGAGCGCGGCAGCATCGCGTATTCCGCCGTGATCCACCCCTGATCCGTCCCCCGCAGAAAGGCGGGGACCTTCTCCTCCACCGTCGCGGTACAGAGCACCCGCGTCTCGCCCTGGACGGCCAGAACAGCTCCCTCCGCGTAACGCGTATAATGCCGCTCGAAGGAAAGGGGGCGCAGCGCGTCGAACGGCCTCCCCCCCCGCTGCGGGGCCCGGGCGTCCATCGCTACGCGCGCGGCAGCTGCCAGGGCACCGTCAGATCGATGGGGGCCCCGCCGGAGGACACCGCGCCGTCGATAAGGAAACGCACCTTGACGATCGGCGGAAAGTTGTCCTGCATCGTGCGGACGATGCCCGTCACCAAAAACTGGCTGTTCTTCTGTCCCAATTTGGACAGGGCCGCGGCGAACCCCCTCGAGCAGTCCAGGTACACCGTGTCCGCGCTCCGGAATACGTGGAGCACGCGCACATTGGACTCCGCCCCCTCGATGCCGCTCATGACGAGAAGAGTCTGGACGGCGTCCCTGATGTTGTCCTCCTGAGGACGGGCGAGGAAAGGCCGGACATCCTCGGCCAGGCCTCCGTTCTTGAGGAAGTAGAGCCTCAGGCTGACCTGTTGGATATCCCCTCGCACCCCGGAAAGCGCGGCCTTCGCCTTCTCTTTCTCCTTTTCCTTCTCCGACTCCGTCAGCGCCTTCAGGTCCTCCCCGTTCTCGACCCTGTTCTCCGGCTTCAGCAGGGAACGGGTGTTCAGGGAGCGCACCATCCAGGACGTTCCGAGATACCCCGCCACGAAGCAGAGGAGGATGATCCCGATCCAGGAAAAAAAGCGCAGCAGGAACGGCGGCCGCTCCCGTCCCGGGGAGCGGGAATCCCGGCCGCGTCGCCGCGGCCTCCGGCCTTCAAAGTCGTCATTGTAATCATCGTCGTAACGATCGTCGGGCGCATCCCCGCGACGAGCCATCGAGCATTCCCCCCATTTACGGATATCCATACGCGTGTGCGTACCGATTCGACTGCCTCCAGAACCTCAGTTCAGATAGTTGACGATCCCCTCCGCCATCGCCTCGGCGATCCTCCGCTGGTAGCCCGGATGGGCCAGAAGCTTGGCCTCGTTGAGGTTCGTCACGAAACCCGTCTCCAAAAGCACCGCCGGCATCCCGGCCCCCCGAAGGACAAAGAACGGCGCCTGAGCCACTCGCTTCATCGGGATGCCCCGCAGTTTCCCCGCCTTGAACAGGGCTTCCGCCAGTTCCGTGCTCTCGCTGATCTTGTTGTTCTGCTGCATATCCCCCAGGATGCGAAGCAAAAGCTCCGTCCTTCTGTCCACGGCCGCGGAGCTGCCGGACTTCTCCTCCACATACTCCCGGTTCTCTATTTTGGCGAGCGCGAGCGCATCCTTGTCCGTCGGCAGCGCCATGAGATAGATCTCGAAGCCCGCGGTATTCTTCAGTGAGGGCAGAGCGTTGGCGTGGACGCTGACGAAGACGTCCGCATTGGCCTGGTTGGCGATGTCCGTCCGCTCCTGAAGCTTCAGGTAGACGTCGGTCCTCCGGGTCATCTGAACCTCGAACCCCCTGCTCCTCAGCACCTCCTCCAAAGCCAGCCCAATCCCCAGGTTGATGTCCTTCTCCCGAACGCCGTTGGCCGTCGCCCCGGGGTCCTTTCCTCCGTGACCGGGGTCCACGACGACCAGGCGCTTTCCTCCCCGCCTCGCCGGAGGCTGGACCGGCGTCTTTGCCCTGGGGGATTTTCCTGCCGGCCCGGGCACTGGCGCGGGAGCAGGAGCGGGAGCGGGAGGAGGCGTGGGGGCGGGCAGCACGCGGATATCCGCCGGGGACTCGAAGAAGAAGTCCAGCACGATGCGCCGCGGGGCATCCAGGGCCAGGCGCTCCACACGCAGGCTGTTGGACGAGAAGACCAGCGACGCCCCGGACGGTCCCCGTTTCAGATCTGCGGAAATGTTGCCGTAGGGGGACGGAAGGCCCTCCAGAAATTCCGAGGCGCTGGAGAAGAGGGCCCGAACGTTGCCCTTCTCGACCTGAATCTGCGGTTCGGCCCCATCGCTGCAATCGATCACGGCCCGTATCCGCTCGCGCGACGTGCTCCATCGAAGGGCCCGGATCTCCCCTCTATTTCCGGAAGCCTCCGGTTTCGCATCGGGCTTGTCCCTTGCGGGGCTCTCCCCCAAGGACTTCTCCCCCGCCGGAATCGGGATCGTCGCGTCCTCCGCCCTTTCCGCCCCCTTGGCTTCCTTTCCTCCCGCCTGCGGGGTCCCTTCCCCCACGGGTTCCGAAGGAGAGGGGACGGAGGCATCCGCCGCGGAGGGCGACGCCGTGGGAAGCGCCTCCGAGCCGGCCGGCTCGGAGGGAGGGGCGTCCGCCTCCACCTCGAAACGCAGGCGGTTTCCCGCCCCCGTCCCGGTCGCCCGCTGAAAGAGCGACAGGACGGACGGAATGTCCAGCCACCAACGTCCGTCCCGTTCGAAGGCCGCCCCATAGAGCGGGATGAGATAAAGGTCCCTCCATGCGGCCACCGCGTTCAGGACGATACGGAACCGCATGTCGCCGCGGATGAGGAGCAGTTCCTCCCCCGACAGCGACGCCTGGAACCCCAGGAGCGCTCCCGTGTCCGTCAGGGAGACCCAGGGCTCATTGTTGGAGCCGTTCGTCGTCGGGACCGAGCCCAGGGCGTTTCCGCCCCGATAGAGCGTCGCGCTGCCCCAGGCCGGCCCCGAGAGCATCAGACAGACCGCCAGGACGAATCCCAGAAGCCCCAGGGACAAAAAGCACTTTCCCGATCGGAAGAGGTCCAGGTCTCTCATGCTGATCGGGCTGCCCTCGCGATGACCGAGGCGGCCTCGAGGGCAGCCTCGGCACTCACGTCCAGGTGGGTAACCAGGCGGAAGGTGTCCGGCGCGGACTTGTTGAAAACGACCCTCTCCCTGCGGCAGAACTCGAGAATCCTGTCGGCGGAGGGCACGTCCTTTGCCCTGAAGTAGACCATATTGGTCGGGCGCGCCGCCATAAAGACGTCCAGGCCGGCATCCGCAAGGATCGAAGCGATCTTCCGGGCGTTCTCGTGGTCCTCCGCCAGGCGTTCAATGTTGTGCCGCAGCGCATAAAGGCCGGCGGCCGCGACGATCCCCACCTGGCGCAGCCCTCCTCCGAGGCGCTTGCGCCAGAAGCGCGCACGCTCGACGAAGGCGCGCGAGGCGCAGACCAGGCTTCCCATGGGGGCCCCCAGCCCCTTGGAGAGGCAGATCTGAACGCTGTCGGCATCGCGCACCAGGTCAGCGGGCTTCACCCCCAGCGCTACCGCCGCGTTGAAGAGGCGGGCTCCGTCGATATGGACACCGAGCCCCCGGTCGTGGGCCCATGCCGCGCGCTCGGAGATCTCCCGAGGCGTCGAGGCGTGCCCTCCCCGCCGGTTGTTGGTGTTCTCGAGGCAGACCAGCCGGGCCCGGACGAAATGGACGTTATCCGCAGGCTTCAGGACGGCCTCCATCTCCGGTATCCCGGGAAGCCCCGAGGGATCGTCGGCCGGGAGCGGCATGATCCCGCCCAGGCAGGCCATACCCCCTCCCTCGAAGTTGAGGATATGGGTCTCCCGTCCGAGGATGACCCCTTCGCCACGACCGCAGTGCGTCAGAAGCGAGACCAGGTTGCCCTGTGTGCCGGACGTGACGTAGAGGGCCGCCTCCTTGCCCAGGAGCCCGGCGGCCTCCTCCTCGAGACGCAGCACCGTCGGATCGTCGCCGTAGACGTCGTCGCCGACCTCCGCCTCCGCCATCGCCCTCCGCATCGCCGCGCAGGGCTTCGTCACCGTATCGCTCCGCAGATCTATGGGAAACAACGAACACGCACCTCCAGGCCATCTTGCCAGATTTCGCCTTACTTACCTTATTTCATCTCCAAATCGTTTGCAGACAAAGCGAGCCCAAACAACGCACCATACGAGCGACTTGAAATTGGAGTCCCTAAAGCCCGCCGCAGAAACGGGCCCACGGCAAGAGATCATCCCTCACCAGGCACCCCGATATCTTGGCCGGGTGCCCTGGACGCCCATGAAAGTCCGTTCCCGCAGTCGTGTAGAGCCCGCGCTTTCCGGACTCGTTCAGGCAGCGCCATGTCTGGGCCGAATCCGCGCCCTGAAACCAGCACTCCACCCCCCAGAGCCCCATCTCCTTCAATCGGTCCAGGAGGGGCTCGAAGTCCCCGGGGTCGGTCAGAGAGCTCAGGGGGTGGGCCCAGACCGGCAGCCCCCCCGCCTCACGGATGACGCGGATGGCCTCCTCCGTGGGCAGGAGGGAGCGCGATACGTAGGCGGAGCCGCCCTGGCCGATATAGCGCGAGAACGCATCCCGAACCGAGGGGGCATACCCCCTCTCCCAAAGCGCCTGCGCGATATGGGGACGCCCCACGATGCCCCTCGCGTGCGCCTCGACGTCCCCCATCGAGATCGAGATCCCAAGCCCGCGAAGGCGCTCGCAGATCTCCCAGTTCCTCTCCCGGCGCGCGCTCCGGTACTGCGCCAGGACCTCGCCGAGCTCCGGGGAATCGAGATCGAAGCGATAACCCAGGATATGCAGTTCCCCCTCCGGCGAGGTGGACGAGAGCTCGATCCCCGGGACGCCCCGGATACTGAACCGGCGGCAGCCCGAGAGAAACGGCACGACACCGTCGACGGTGTCGTGGTCCGTCAGAGAAGCGACGGCGACCTTGTGTTTATGCAGCAGACACGCCAGTTCCGACGGGGCGAAGGCTCCGTCGGAACATGTGCTGTGAATATGAAGATTGATCCGAATCAACCGCTATTCCTTTCCGGCTTCCTCCTGGAGGATCTGGTCCAGCTCGAAGAGGGACGAAACATCCAGCAGAAGGATAAGACGGCCGTCGGCGGGCTTGGCGACCCACAGGACGTAGCGTTTGTCCATTGCGGAGGAGAGCTTCGAGGCCGTCTCCAGCTGGGAGTCGTAAATCGTGCGAACCTCGCGGACCGAGTTCACGATGATCCCGAACATGACGTCGCTGACGGAGAGCACGACGATGCGGGCCTCCTCGGTCAGTGGCGTGGAGGGCATCCCGATCTTGAGCTGCATGTCGAAGACCGGCACGATCGTCCCCCTGAGGTTGATGACGCCCCTGATGTATCCCGGCGCATTGGGGACGCGGGTGATGAAGGGCGGGACCCGCACGATCTCGCGGACGATGTTGACGTCCACCCCAAAATCCTCGTTTCCCAGAGCGAATACGAGATTGATGTGTTCCTGTCCCAGCGACTCGACGTCAATATCCTTACCGATAGACTGCTGCGGGACATCGACGACGCCCGCATTATTCAACTGCGCCGACAATTTTCGCTCGCCTCCTTCACGGACCGACCGGTCGTTCGGCCCGGCGGCCCGATTCGACCAACCGTTTTCCGTCCCCAATAAGGGACGCATCGATTTATTATAGCCTATTCCCACGGATCCGTCGCAGCCCACCGGCCCCTCAACGTTAAAAAGCGCCGACTCAATCCAGAAAAACACCCCGGTTGGTTTTTCAAGGACTAGGCGCCCTCCCCGTCCTCCCTCCCGAAATGCCCTGCGATGCGCATGGAGCTCAGGATGACGGAGATGGAGCTGGCGGCCATGGCGCTCTCCGCAACGATCGGGTTCAGCAGCGAGAGCATCGCCAGGGGCACGGCCACGACGTTGTAGGCGAAGGCCCAGAACAGGTTCTGCCGAATGACCTCGAAGATGCGCCGGGAGAGCGATATCGCGTCGGCCACCCGGGACACGCCGCCCTTTACGATCACGATGTCCGCGTTCTCCACGGCCAGGTCGCTGCCCGCCCCCATGGCCACGCCGATGTCCGCGCCCTTCAGGGCCGCGGCATCGTTGATCCCGTCGCCGGCCATCATAACCTTGCGCCCCCGGGCCTGCCAGTCCCGCACGAGGGTCAGCTTGTCGTCCGGCCGCAGGGCGGCGCGGTAATCGTCGACCCCGATCCGGGCCGCGACGCTCCGCGCCGTGCGCTCGTTGTCGCCCGTCGCCATGACGACCTCGACCCCCATCTCGCGGAGCCGCCGCACCGCCTCCGGGGTGTCCTCCCGAATGGGGTCCTCCACGGCGATGAAGCCCAGCACCTCGTCGCCCGAGCGCATCTCGACGACCGTCCGGCCAAGGTCGAGCTGCGCCCCATAGACGTCCGGGTCGACAGGACGCCCGATGAAGAACTCCCGCCCCCCGACCGTCGCGCGCACCCCCTCGCCCGCGGTCTCCGCCACCTCCGAGACTTCGGCGTCGCCCGCGGCAGCCGCGGTGATGGCCTTGGCCAGGGGATGGGTCGACGATCTCTCGATGGAGGCCGCGGCGTTCAGCAGCTCCGGCGTCAGGTTCGTCTCCACGACCTTCGGAGCGCCCTCCGTCAGGGTCCCCGTCTTGTCCAGGATCGCGGCGCCCAGCTCACGGGCTGTCTGTACGGCCTCGGCGTTGCGGATCAGCAGTCCGCGCTTCGAGGCCGCACCCGTCCCCGCGACGAGCGCCATGGGAATGGCGAGCCCGAGCGCGCAGGGGCAGGCGATCACCAGCGTGGAGATAAAGGCGTTCAGCGCTTTTGCGGGGCTGGCCGTCCCCAGGAAGGCGAGGGGCAGGGGCGACATCCCGTATATCCGATACAGGACCCACCAGAACGTGCCCGACAATACGGCCAACAGGAATACGACGGGGACGAAACGGTTCGTCACCCGGTCCGCGAAGGCCTGGATGGGAATTTTCGCCCCCTGGGCCTCGCGAATCAACGAGGCCATGCGCGAGAGGAAGCTGTCCTCCCCCACCGATGTGGCCCGTACGCGCAGGGCGCCCGTCAGGTTCAGGGAACCTCCCGTCACCGCATCCCCTACGCCGCGGGACACGGGGATGGACTCCCCCGTCAGCATGGACTCGTCGATCGACGTCGTGCCCCGGACGATCTCCCCGTCCACGGCGATGCGCTCGCCCGGCAGGACGACCACGACGTTTCCCGACTTCACCGCTTCGATCGGGACCTCGACCGTCCTACCTCCCTCCTCCTTTCTGCCGCCCTCCTTTCCGACATCCCCCTTTCCGATATCCTCATCGGAAAGCAGCAGCCGCGCCGTGGGCACGGAGAGGGACAGAAGCGCCCGCACCTGTTTCGACGCCCGGTCCCGGAGCCGGGACTCGATGTAGCGTCCCGTGAGGTGCAGGGCCACGATCATCGTCGATATGGCGCCGAACGAGGGGAAGGCCGGGTCGGCCCAGGAGACGAACACCGTGCCCCAGGCGGAAAGCGCACCCAACGCGACCAGCACGTCCATGTTGGCGTGCCGATGCGAGAGGGCGATCCACGCGCTCCGGAGAATACGGCGCCCGATCCCGAAGAGGACGAAGGCCCCGCACACCGCCTCGATGAACGGCATGGCCTGCATGACGCGCTCCATGGCTCCGGCGTGCGCCCACGCCCCGCCGTACATGTGCAGCACCATCAGGACCATGAGCGGAACGACGACGACCCAGGAAAAGATCACCCCGCGCCGCGCCGCACGATACCGCTCCTCCTCCTGTCCCTCGCCGGGCGGGTTTCCTATGTCGTACCCCGCCTCGCGCACCGCCCGCTCCAGGACCTCCCGCGGCACCGGGCGCTCCAGCACCACGAAGGCGCTGTCCGTCGCCAGGTTCACCGCCGCAAACGACACTCCATCGACCTTCGACAGCTTCCGCTCCACCATCTTGGCACAGGTCGCGCAGGTCATCCCGGCAACGTAGAGGCTGACCTTCTCCTCAGTAAAGCCGTTTTCGATCTTCCCGTGTCCCGTCATGTCTCACTCGCCCCTCCGGGGTACGCCCGAATCTACGGCCGACGCATCCCCATCATGTTTTATTCAACGAACCTTACCGCAATTTACGGCCCCCCGCAAGGGCATAAGCCGATAGCGTTATCGAGGGATTGCCCTCCGGCCGTAATTTGTCGACGGATAAGGCCCGTTGGGAAGCGACGATTCTCCGCTCTCTATCCACATGCCCTGGCCCGCATAAGATGGCATCGAACCCGAAGGCGTTTACAGCCAGGACACTTCATATAGTCATACAGGAACATTCCGGTCGATAGCGCCAGACGAGAGAAAAGCAAAAACCCCGCTTGTGAGCGGGGTTTTTGACTTCGTCAGATTTCTGCGGAAATAAAAATGGCGGAGAAGGTGAGATTCGAACTCACGGAACGGCAAGCCGCTCAGTTGATTTCGAGTCAACCGCCTTCGACCACTCGGCCACTTCTCCGCACCGATTCCAACTTTTTTATTATAGCCGTTTTTTATAACCAGTGTCAAGGAAAATTGTGTCGTTTGTCGTTGTTCTGAGATAATGCAGCTGCGCTATAAGCAAGAAAGCAAATCTCTGCGTTACGCGTATTCGAACTTAGGGGTTTTATCAAACCTTCGGTCCACCCCCTCCGCGGCCGGCAGGTCTTTTGGTAATACTCGGGTATGGAGCAGGAGCGAGTGAATCCCCTAACCGGGAAACGCTGTTTTTCGCCCACTGGAAGGGTGGGGGAGCGCCGTCATCGTTGTATGATATAATACCTTGGTCTCA
>NZ_CALIAA010000253.1 GCF_938040765.1 uncultured Fretibacterium sp. | reverse complement strand
TGCGGGCTTGGCGTCCCAAGGAGGTTACGAGCTTTCCCGACAAAACTGGAAGTAGGTTACCAGCCCTGGTATCACTTCCACGTTACTTATTCTACGAGGAGGTATAATAAACGACAAAACGGAGGCCGACGGAAGAATGCCCCGAAGCCGCTGAAAGGGCGCAGCCTTCAGGTGTTCCGTCTGAGGATGAGAAAGGATCGCTTTTGCGCGAAAATCCTCTCTGCCCATCTTTCGAGAAAGGATATGAAAGGATTTGAGCCTCACCGAACGCGAAAAGGCCCCAGCGGCAGACCCCATCGCCAGGGAGGTGAGGGGCCGCGGACATCTCAGGCTGTACCTGCTCGTCGAGGGGCTTGCCATCGGCGTCCTCGTCGGCTTGGTCATCACGGCCTATCGGCTGGGCATATCCATGACGGGGAAGCTGCTCCGGGGCCTCCTTTCCGGGGCGGGACAAAGCGCCGGCAGCTTGGCCGCCTACATCGGACTGATGGCCGTCTTCGGGGTCCTGGCGGGGCTCTGCTACAGGCTCGCCCCGCTCATATCGGGGAGCGGCATTCCCCAGGTCTCGGCCCACCTGGCCGGACGGCTCAGGGTCCGATGGCAGAACGTCCTGCCCTTCAAGTTCCTGGGCGGGCTCCTGACCCTGGGAGGCGGCCTGACCCTGGGGCGGGAGGGCCCCTCGGTACAGATCGGCGCGGCCGTGGGGCAGGGCTTCGCGGAGCTGGGCCGCAGGCCCTTCACCGAGCGCAAGTTCCTGGTGTCGAGCGGCGCCGCGGCCGGATTGGCCGCAGCCTTCAACGCGCCCATCGCCGGGGTCGTCTTCGCCCTGGAGGAGCTGCACCGCAACTTCTCGCCCGTCGTCCTGGTCAGCGCGACGGCCGCGGCCTTCGCGTCCGTGTTCACCGCGGGCACCGTGCTGGGGGTACGCCCCGTGCTGCTCGTCGAGGGGCGCGACGTCCTGCCGCTCGGATACTACGGGCTGCTCGTCGCCTTGGGGATCGTCACGGGGCTGAGCGGGGTCCTCTTCAACCGGTGCATCCTCTGGGGGAAAAGCCTCTACGCACGGCTCCGGCTTCATTGGGCCTGGTGCGGGCTCCTTCCCTTCGCCCTCACCGCCGCAGCCTGCCTCCTCTGCGGCGAACTGTTCGGGAGCGGGGAGCCGATGATCTTCTACGCCATGGGGGAGAACCCGTCGCCGGTCGTCCTGATCGGCCTCTACGCCGCCAAGCTGGCGCTGCTGGCGCTCTGCTTCGGCAGCGGCCTGCCGGGCGGCATCTTCTTCCCCCTGCTGGTGCTGGGCTCCCTGGTGGGAAACGTCTTCGGCCAGGCGGCCGTTTCCGCCGGGCTGATGGAGCCGCAGTACGTCTCGTCCCTGGCCCTCATGGCCATGACGGGGCACTTCTCCGCCATCGTGCGCTCGCCGCTGACGGGCATCCTCCTGATCAGCGAGATGACCGGCTCCTTCGCCTTCATGCTGCCCCTGGGGCTGGTGGCCATGACCGCCTATGTCGTCGCGGAGAGCTTCCGCTCCGAGCCCATCTACGAGAGCCTCCAGAAGAGGCTCCTTTCGTCCGCCGCCTCCGACCATGAGAGGGCCCGCTCCGCATCCGCCCGGGATCGTATGCTGGTGGAGTTCGGGGTCGAGAACCTGAGCCCGGCGGACGGAAGGACGATCGCGGAGATCCTGTGGCCGGAGGACTCCCTGGTCATCGCGGTCAAACGCGGTTCCGGCGAGATCGTGCCGTCGGGACAGGTACGGCTCATGGCGGGGGACTACCTGGTCGTCCTGATCCCGCGGATCGCGATGAGGGAGGCGCAGGAGCAGCTCGAGAGCCTGACGAAGGGGACCTCCGGCGCCGCGGGACCGTGACAAAAACGGCAAGGACGAGGAGGCAGGAGACCATGAGCTATCGCAGTTTCAACGAGCTCGCGGAGAGGGCGAAAAGCCTGCCGGACAAACGCCGGTGCGTCGTGGCCGGCGCGGAGGACGAGCATGTCCTGGAGGCGGTCTTCAGGGCCCGTCGGGAGGGCATCATCGGGGACCCCGTCCTCACGGGCCGCGGGGAGCTCATCGCGGACCGAGTTCGCGCCCTTGGGGAGGACCCGGGCGCCTGCGTCATCGCGGACGTGCCCGAAGGATCCGGAAAAAATCCAGCCCAGCGGGCCGTCGAGCTGATCGCCGAGGGCGCGGGAGATTTTCTGGTCAAGGGCAGGATGGATACGAAGGACCTGCTGAAGCCCGTCGTTGACCGCACCAACAACCTGCACAGCGAGGACTCCCCCTCCGGCGGGCTGATGTCGCACCTCGCGTTCTTTCGGATCCCCGGCGTCGACCGTCTCGTGGTGGTGACCGACGGGGGAATGGTTCTCTACCCCGACCTGAACCAGAAGAAGGGCCTGATCCTAAACGCCGTGGGGACCCTGAGGGCGATGGGCTGGGAGCGGCCCAGGGTGGCCGTGCTCTGCGCGGTCGAGAAGGTGAACCCCAGGATGAAGGAGACCGTGGAGGCCGCCGAGCTGGCGGAGATGAACCGCAGCGGGGAGATCCCCGACTGCGTCGTCGAGGGCCCGATCTCCTACGACGTGGCGATGGACCCGGGGATCGCCGCGATCAAGGGCTACAGGAGCGAGAACTGCGGCCGGTTCGACGTCCTGGTGACGCCCAACCTGACGACCGGAAACCTCCTGGGCAAGAGCCTGCTCGTCTCGGCCCACGCCGAGCTGGCCGGTATCGTGGTCGGCGCCAGGATCCCCATCGTCGTCACCTCCCGCGGTTCGAGCGCCGAGGAGAAGTTCCATTCCATCGCGCTCTGCGTCGTGGCCTCGGCGGGACAGACGCCCCGAGGCGGCGCATAGCGGATTCGGGGACGGCCCCCTGCCCCGGCCGGCTTTCGGAACCGGCCTTCGGCATCAGTTTTCAGAAAGGGATCGATTCGTCATGGAGAAACATGAGGACAAGACCTCCGACGCGCGCGTAGTCTTCCACGACCTGCTCCGATACCGTTTTCTGTCGGCGCCCCGCTTCTCGCCCGACGGCTCGAGGATCGCCTTCGCCGTGCACCGGGCCGACCTGGAGGGCAACCGCTACCTCTCGGACCTTTGGGTGTACAGCCTGAACACGGAGACGTGCACCCCCCTGACCGCGTCCGGGGCGGAGCGGGCCTTCTGCTGGGACCCCTCGGGAGCCGCCCTGATCTTCGTCAGCGGCCGGGCGCACCAGCCTGCCGAGGGCGCTTCATCGGGCCCTGACGCGGACCCCGACGCCAGGACCGCCCGCATCTACAGCATTCCCGTAACGGGAGGGGAAGCGCGCCTCCTGGCCGAGGTTCCCCGCGAGGTGACCGAGCTCTGGGCGCTCGACGAGGGCCGCCTCCTGCTCTGGACCGTCGACCCCCGCGAGCCGGAGCGCTTCGAGGACGCGGACTATCGGGTTCTCGAGCAGATCCCGTTCTGCACGAACGGCAAGGGCTTCACCGCGCAGTCCCGCCGCACGCTCTCCCTCTTCACCCCCGCCTCGGGGGAGCTCAGGGACCTGTCGCCCCGCGACATGGAGGTCCGCCGGGTGCGCCTCTCGGCCGACCGCCGGCGGGCGCTGGTCACGGGGGTCGTCTACAGGGACGTGATGCCGGAGACGAGCGGTGTGTGGGAGTTCGACCTGGAGTCCGGCGAGATGGCGGAGCGCGTGCCTCAGGCCCACTTCGCCTGGTCCTGCGCGGATGCGTTCGCGGGCGGCCTGCTGCTGACGGGAACGGACATGAAGCGTCACGGGCACAACGAAAACGTGCGCTTCTACCTGGCGGGGGACGGCGCCCCGAAATGCCTGACGCCCGAGCTCGACCGGGGACTGAGGAACTCCGTGATCTGCGACTGCCGGTACGGCCTGACCGACCAGGCTCAGGCCTTTCGGGTGGATGGGGACCGGGCGTGGTTCGTCTCGACGGACGGATACCGCTCGCACCTGCACACGGTCGACGCGCACGGAGGCGTCGTGCAGGTCTCGCAGGAGCTGCGCAGCATCGAGGACTACGACGTCCGGGACGGCCGCGCCGCCGTGGTCGGGCTCGAGGGGCTGGGCCTTCAGGAGCTGTACCTGGTGGAGGCCGGGAGGGAGCGCCGCCTCACGGACTTCAACGCCGCGGCCCTGGAGGGGAAGGACCTGAGCGTCCCCGAGTACGTCCGCCTGGAGAACGGCACCCCCGAGGGGCTGGACTGCTGGTACATGCGCCCCGTCGGCTTCGAGGTCGGCAAGAAGTACCCGACCCTGCTGCACATCCACGGCGGGCCCAAGATGACGTTCGGGGACGTCTTCGTGCACGAGATGCAGTGCTGGGCCGCGGAGGGGTTCGCCGTGCTGTTCTGCAACCCGCGGGGCAGCGACGGAAAGGGGAACGCCTTCGCCGACATCCGGGGCCGTTACGGCACCGTCGACTACGAGGACCTGATGGCCTTCGTGGACTGGGCCTCCGACACGCTCCCCTTCGTGGACCGCGACCGCCTGGGCGTGACCGGCGGCTCCTACGGCGGGTTCATGACCAACTGGATCGTCGGCCGAACCGACCGCTTCCGCGCGGCCGTCACGCAGCGCAGCATCTGCAACTGGGTCTCGATGGCCGGGATCACCGACATCGGCTATTTCTTCGTCCCGGACCAGCAGGCGGCCGACATCTGGAGCGGTGTGGACGAGCTCTGGAACCAGTCGCCCCTCAAGTACGCCGATCAGGCGCGCACCCCGACCCTGATCATCCACTCGGACGAGGACCATCGCTGCGAGCTCTCCCAGGGGCTCCAGTTCTTCACGGCGCTCCGGCGCAACGGGGTGGAGGCGCGGCTGTGCGTCTTCAAGGGCGAGAACCACGAGCTGAGCCGGTCCGGACGCCCCAGGCCGCGCCTGGCCCGGATGCGGGAGATCGTGCGGTGGTTCGTGGAGAAGGTGTAGGGAATCGCCGTGCCGGAGGGTAGCCGCTGAGCCGCTGCCTAAGTCTGGTCTCTATTGGGTAAGATATTTTATGTTTTCAGCGGCTCACCCCAGCCCTGAAGGGCGGGGCTTGCGCCGCTTGTTCGGTCATTTTGCGCCCCCCTCTTTTGCCGTCTTTTCAATGGTACGAATGGTCTGCAAATACTCTTCCTCTACTGGAGAAAGGTTCTGCACCTGATATTTTTTATACTCCGCCTTTGCTTTTTCAAGTGCCTGGGCATGGCTGACTTTTCCGGCACCGGTTAAAAGCGCCTCGCCTGTGGTAGAAAGAATGCGGTCAAGGTTTTCCACATAGTCGCTCATATACATGGGCATATGGCGCATGGCCTGAATTTCGGCAAAGTCAAAATATCCCGAAACCAGATTGTTCAGGATTTTCAATTCTGCTTCGGAAAGATAATTTTTCGCAACGGAAATATCCTTCATCGTTGGAAAATCACCGGAGAAAGACGTTAACCCCATAAACGGCTTTTCGGCATCTGCCCGCTCATAGATTACTTCTGCAGCGGTATGTCCGTGCGCTGCATAGTGCAGCTTATTCTGCACCATCTTGAAAAAGGCAACAGATTCGGTGCTTTTGGGATTATAATCCACGCTGGTGGCATAAAGGTCGAGCACCTGGCGGTACATCACTTTTTCGGAAGAACGGATGTCGCGGATGCGGTCTAACAGCTCGCGCCAGTAGTTTCCGCCTCCAAGATTTTTCAAGCGTTCATCGTCCATGGTGAAGCCCTTGATCATATACTCTTTTAAGCGCGCGGTCGCCCAGCGCCGGAACTGCGTCGCAATAGAAGACTTCACTCGGTAGCCGAGCGAGATAATCATATCGAGGTTATAATGCGGTATTTCTCTTGCAACTTCGCGATTTCCTTCTTGGTGAACCTGTCGGAAAATCCGACAGGTTGACTCCTTATCCAGTTCACCTTCTGCATAAATGTTCCGAATATGTTCGACGATATTCGTTCTGGAGGACTGGAACAGTTCTGCCATCTGCACCTTTGTCAGCCAGACGGTTTCATCCTCAAAGCGCACATCAATTTTGGTGTCACCATTTTCTGACTGATAAATAATGACGTCGCCCTTGCTTTTTTCAGCGGGTAAATTATTCATCCTTCCTGCCATCCCCTAAATGAGCGGTAATTTCCGCCAGCACCCGGCCGATTTCGGCGTTCAGAGAAGCACGCTGTTCTTCATAACGCTGAATGAGGTCCAGCGGGTCAAGGATTTCTTCATTCAAACGACCTTTCTCCCGCCACATCCCAGTTTATTTGCATGACGCAGGCAATGGTCAGGGAGTTCGCGAATTGACCTGTCAGACGATGGCTGGCAGGTCATTCAGTCCAGCTCCACGGACCCGGAGATGAAACACTCCCACCCCCTGGCCCCGCAAAAGCGTTCGATCTCCCTCGCCGTATCCGCGTCCCGCGTATACTCGAGCAGGCGGACCTTCGCCCCGGCCCTCTCCATCCTCTCGAGATAGGACAGGAAATACCGTCGGTCCTCCTCCCGGCTCCTGCCGAAGGCGCCCGTTTCAAAATTCAGCTTATCAAAATTTACCTTATCAAAATCTATCCTGGTGAACACGGTCTCCTGGTTCACCCCGGAGAACAGGCCCTCGATGCTCCCGTACTCCTCCAGCGCGGCCGTCGCATACTCGTCCCCGCCGTTGATGAGGACCTCCAGCCCGTACCCCGAGAGCCGGCGCAGCACCTCCGTCAGCCCGTCGAAGATCCCGCGGGCCTTCCTGTAGTGATAGACGTCGCAGTTATCGACGAAGAATCCGTCGATTCCCTTCCGCAGATACCCCGCGGCCAGCTCGGAGACGACGAAATCCCGCCACGGCGCGGCGGATACATCGATCCACCACTCCCCGTCCCAATTCTCGTACCTTCCCAGGACAAATTTTCTGAACCTGCCGTAATACGGGCGGAACGCCTCCAGGGAGCCCACGTTCAGATAGCCGTACACCGTGTGGCCCGACTCCTTCAGAGACGCGATCTCCCGCTCCTCGAAATGGGCCGGGTCGACGACCAGCACCCTGGTCCGCAGGACGCGCCGGTCCCTCAGCGCCTCGCTGCCTCTCATCCCGATAAAAACGCCGTACGGAGCGTCGAATGCCCGCTCCGGGCGCGCCTCCCCGGCAAGGCAGCATCCGCAGAGGAGGAGCACGGCCACCAGGGCGCACGGCAACGCCCGCCCCGCGATTTTACCAACCCATTCCATCATGGACGCCGCCGGTCAAAACCGGGCCCGAGCGGCGGAGAACTTCATCTTGACGTCCTGGGGCCTGCCGAAGTAGACCCAGGACGTGACCAGGACGTCCGCCCCCGCCGCGGCGTAGTCCGCCGCATTGTCCGCGTTGATGCCCCCGGCGGCGGAGATGCGGACCCCGGGTTGGATTCGGCGCACCCGCTCGGCGCACTCCCGCAGCGCGTCGGGCGAAAAACGCTCGCACTGGATCACCTGGACTCCGGCCTCCGCGAACCGGACGGCCTCCTCCACGGAACCGGCCTCCGCCATGATCCTCCTCTCCGGAAAGCGCGCGGCCATCCTCGGGATCGCGGACAGGAACTCCGCCTCGTCCATGAAAGCCCGATGCTGGTCGAAGACGAGAATGGACTCCGACAGGCCCAGCCGGTGCACGGTCGCCCCGCCGGCCAGAGCGGCCCTCACGGAGAGGTGCTTCGTCCCCGGGAAGTGCTTGCGGGTCACCGCAACCTCCACGGACGGGGACGCGGCCCTCGCGTTCCGCACGACCCCGGCGGTCCGCGTGGCGATGCCGGAGGCGTACTCCATGACGTTCTGCGCCGCCTTGTAGACGGCGTGCAGCCGCCCGGCCGTCCCCTCGGCACGGAGGCAGACGGTCCCGGCGGGCAAGCGGCTGCCGCTTGGCCGTACCTCCTCCGCCAGGGCCCCGACGGCCCGGAATATCCGGGCGGCCTCCTCCACCCCGGCGATCACGCAGTCCTCCTTCGGGAAGCACTCCACGCAGCCGGGACGGTCCTCTATGCCGAGGGCGTCCACGGTCAGGTCCATCAGGTGGAGGTCCTCCTCGATCCAGGCCTCTATACGGCTTTCGGGTACGAAAAACATCGGCGCATCTCCTCCCTTCGGGCGGCCCGCCCATCCGGCCGGACCCCGCCCGCGTTCAAAACCCTCCGTCCCCCCGTGCGCGGCACCCCTCCAGCAGGGCATACAGCAGCGTGCCGACGACCGCCAGCACGGCGCAGAGCCTCATGGCCCCGTCGAAATCGCCCCGCGACACGCAGTTGAAGATCTCCAGCGAGAGGGTGTTGGTCCTGCCCGAGATGTTCCCTCCCAGCATCATCGTGATGCCCACCTCCCCCGAGGCCCTGGCGACCCCCAGCAGGAGGCAGGAGAAGAGCGTCCTCGAGACCTGCGGGACCGTCACGAAAAGGAACGTCCCCATCGCCCCGCACCCCAGGATGCGGGCGGCCTCCTCCAGCCTGCGCAGTTCGGGGCGCTCCATCGCCGCTTGGAGGGGCCGGACCACCAGCGGCAGCCCCGCGACGAACGCGGAGAGGATCACCCCCGGCTCGGAGAAGACGATGCGCAGTCCCAGCCAACGCTCCATGGGCCCTCCAACGGGGCCGTTCCTGCCCAACAGCAGCAACAGCAGGAAGCCCATCGCCACGGGAGGGAAGATCAGCGGCAGCGTCACCAGAAACGCCAGCGCGCGGGCCAGAAGGCCACGCCTCCGGCTGCAGAACCGGGCGCAGGGCAGCCCCACGCAGAGGTAAAGCAGGACGCAGGCCACGCACACCCTCAGCGTGAGAAGGATGGGGAAGCTCAGGGCAGCCTCGTCCGGCACGGCGCTCCCCTCCCCTCCGGGAAACAGGGGCCGGCCGCTCCTCCAGGCCCCGCCCCCTCGGACGGGGCGCGAAAAAAGCCGCGAAGCGGGCTCACCAGATGCCGTGACGTTTCAGGATCTCCTTGCCCTTCTCGCCCCTCAGGAACTCCAGGAAGCTCAGGACCCCGGCGTCCGTCTCCCGCCCCTGGACCACCGCGGCGACCATCCTCAGGGGCGGGTATCCCTCGGCGATCTCCAACCATCCGCCCAGTTTCTGCCCGCCGTTCAGCACCATGACGCGGTTGACGAACCCCGCGTCCATCTCGCCGGAGGCGAGGTAGGAGAAGACCTGGGGGACGGTGGAGACGACCGCGAGCCTCTCCCCGAGCTTTTCGCCGATGCCGGAGCTCTTCAGGAACGCGGACGCGGCCCGGCCGTAGATGGCCGCCTTGGGGTCGGGCATGGCGACCCGGGCGAACTCCTGCTTCTCCAGGTCCTTCGGGGACTCGAGGCTCAGGCCCTTCCGCCACGCCAGGACCAGCACCGTATCGCCCAGCGGTTCGATGCGGCCGAACTCCAGCCCCTGCGAGGCCGCTTCCAAAGCCCCCCTGTCCGAGATCACCACGTCGGCCCCGCTGCCCTGCTTGATCTGGACCAGCACCTGGCCGATGGGACCGCCGTACATCTCCTCGAGGGCCCCGCCCGACTCGCGATAGGCCCTGCCCAGCTCCTCGACCATCTGCTTGTAGCCCGCCCCGGTGGTCACCGCGACGCCGCAGAACGCGGCGGTGGCAAGCACAAAGACGCGCGGCAGCGCCAACGAAAAAACACGCCTCATCCATTTCCTGCCCATCTCTTCATCATCCTTTCCTTATGGGACCCTGCGGCATCCGCGGGGCTTCTCCCCCGGGCCCGGGGCCGCGAAGGCCGGACCGCGGGGGGCGCAGCCGGGTCTCCTCTCCCCTCTCCACGACGAGAACCCGGTCGGCAAGACGCCGGATCTCCTCCTCGGCATGGGAGACGTAGAGCACGGGGACGCCGAGGGCCTGCGGGATCGTCGCGATATATCCCATCAGCTCGTCCCTGAGCCGAGCGTCCAGGGAGGCCAGGGGCTCGTCCATCAGCAGAAACGACGTGCAGGCCAGCAGGGCCCTGCCGATGGCCACGCGCTGGCTCTCGCCCCCCGAGAGCGAGCCGACGCCGCGCCCAAGCATGGGCTCCAGGTCCATCAGCGCGACCACGCGCTCGAAAAAGGACCGGCTGTACGGCCGACCGCAGAAACGCGGGGCGAAGAGCAGGTTGTTCCGCACCGAGAGGTGGGGGAAGAGACGATGCTCCTGAAACACGTACCCCACGCCGCGCCTCCGTGCCGGCAGAAAGACCCTCTCCGCCGCGTCGAAGAACACCGTGCCGTTGTGGACGATGCGCCCCTCGTCGGGAACGACGAGCCCGGCGACCATGTTGAGCAGGGTCGTCTTGCCGGCCCCGGACGGGCCGTAGAGGGCGGTGATCCCGACCCCATCCAGGACGAAGTCCGCACCCGTCGAGAAATCCCCCAGGCGTTTTCTGACCCGAACCTCCAGCACTCCTCCCAACGACACTCCTCCCAACAACATTCCTGCCAACAGCACTCCTGCCGACTTTCGCACGAGACGCCATGAACCGGAACGACGCCCCGGCCTGACGGACATCAAGTTATTTCAGAGAACAACTCGGCGGCCAAGGTCAGAATAAGCCATAGAGGGAAAAGTGTCAAACGGCAGGGCGAGCGCCGCGGCGCGCCATGAAGGCGGCAGACTCCGCGGCGTCTCGACTCACCCTCTACCGCTGCCGGGGGTCCGGCGCGGGGAAGAGGTCCATCAGCTTCTCCCTCAGCAACTCCATGCCATGGCCCGCGCCGGCGCGGATCACGGTGAAATGGGATTTGCTCGGAAGCGCGACCTCGTTGGGGTCGATCAGGAACGCGGGCGTTCCCGGGCGCAGGTCGTGGATCAGGCCGGCGGCCGGGTACACGTTCAGGGACGTGCCCACCACGGCGAAGATGTCCGCCCCCGCCACCCACCGGGACGCCTCCGCAATCATCGGGACCGCCTCCCCGAACCAGACGATATGGGGGCGCAGCGGGGAGCCGTCCGTATCCGTCTCCCCAAACTCCATCCGGCTGTAGCCGATGTCGCGGACCCGGGTCTCGTCCCGGACGCTGCGCACCTTGGTCAGCTCCCCGTGCAGGTGCAGCACCTTCGTGCTCCCGGCGCGCTCGTGCAGGTTGTCCACGTTCTGGGTGACGATCCCCACGTCGAAGAACCCCTCGAGCTCCGCCAGGATGCGGTGCCCGAGGTTCGGCTCCACATGGGCCAGCTGTTCCCGGCGCTGGTTGTAGAACTCGGTCATCAGCTTGGGGTTGCGGTGCCACCCCTCGATGCTGGCGACCTCCATGACGTCGTACTCCTCCCAAAGCCCCCCGGCGTCGCGGAAGGTCTTGAGCCCGCTCTCGGCGCTCATCCCCGCACCGGTCAGCACGACCAGGCGTCTTCCTCGTTCGTCCCCGTTCATCCTCGCGGTCCCTCCTTCTCGATGATCCTCGATGATCCGTCCTCGATAAAACCCCGCTCCCCCGCCGCATCCCATACGCTGTACCCATACGCTATACCCATACGCTATAATTGAAAATTATCGCACACCAGGGACACCGGGGAAAGGAACGTACCCGGACGGGGGCTTTTTCGAATGCGGCTACCGGAGCCGGGACACGGAATCGGAGCGAAAGGATCGGATGGCATTGAGCAAAGATTACGGTCAACTGCAGCGCCAGGGAAGACAGCTGAAATCACGGATTGCGGAGGGCATGGTCTTCCTGCGGCGCTTCGTCGGCGCTCCCCGCCAGGTGGGGAGCGTCATACCCAGCTCGCCCTACCTCACCCGCGCGGTCCTGGACAAGATCGACTGGAGCCAGGTCCGAAACGTCGCCGAGCTCGGGGCCGGGACGGGGGTCTTCACCCGGAGCATCGTCCGCCGGGCGCGGCCGGACGCCCGGCTTCTCGTGTTCGAGATCGACCCCGACCTCCAGCGGATGATCGGCCTCTCGCACCCCGGCCTGAAGCTCTACGGGGACGCCCAGGAACTGCCCGCCATCCTGGAGGACCTGGGAATCGACAAGCTGGACTGCATCGTCTCGAGCCTGCCCTTCACCGTCCTTCCCCCGGCGATGACCGCCCGCATCCTGGACGCCGTCCAGGATACCCTGGTCCCCGGCGGCAAGTTCGTGGCCTATCAGTACTCCAAGATCATGAAGCGCCACTTCGAATCGCGCTTCTCGGAGATCCGGACCTCCTTCGTCCCCATCAACATCCCTCCGGCGTTCGTCTACGAGTGCCGGGGAGACCTCCGGAAAAAATAAGAGGGGGTCGCCCCCCCTCTCGTCTTTTCCTCTCCCGTTCTTTCCCCGTTCTGCGGCGCCCGTCATTTCTCGATGACGATGCGGCCGTCCGTCTTCATGTCCACCCTTCCCTCGGGGAAGGAACGCAGGTAGTCCACCAGGACGTCCAGCTCCCGGACCTCCGTCGATTCCCTCCGGGCCCCCTCGAACACGAAGTAGCGGTCGCCCCCGCCGGCAATCCAGCTGTTGACCGCCACGGTGTATTTTGCCCCATCGTCGACCTCCCGCCACTCCCCGTCCTTCTGCACGAGGATCCGCTTCAGGCGGTTCCCCCAGGACAGAAGCCGGCCCCCGGAGTCGAAGGACGCCGCCTTCTCCCTGAGGTCGTAGACGACCTTCAGCCCGGATATTTGAAGGAACCCTCCGTTCGGGACGCGAAACGCGGGGTCGAAGTGCTCGCCCTCGACGATGAGGGCGGAGGCGGAGAGCTCCATGATCTGCCTAAGCTGCATCCCCGTCACCGTGACGACCTCGATGCCGTTGCCGAACGGCAGGATCTCCGTCAGGTTCTTCTCCGAGACCTCCCCGGCGGGGAAGATCCGGTCCCCCCTCAGGGACCCGCCGTTGACGAGCCCCACGTCCGTCTTGAACCTCCACCGCAGCCCATCCGCCATGAAGTCCCCCAGAGGCATCTCCCGAACCCGCAGGGTCCTCTTCTGCGCGTCGACGGGGCTCTCGAAGAAGCCGACCGCCCGCTCCAGGCTGCCGTTGAGCTTGCTCTCGTACTCCGCAGCGATCCTCATGACCTCCGGGTTCGGGGGGATCTTCGGGGTGACGTTCAAAAGGCGCCAGGACGTCCGGTCCCACAGCAGCCTGCCCTTTTCGGTCGTCAGGACGAGTTTGCCCAGGAACTTTCCCCTGGATCCGCCCCAGGCCAGGGCGGTCGTCCAATCGCCGGGACCCTGAACGAGCTGCAGCTGCACCTCCTCCTTCTCGGACACCCCGCGGCCGACGATCGCGTGGATCCCCGGGACCGACTCCGCCAGGTGACGGTTCTCGCCCTCGCTGAGGTTGCTGAGCATCACGATGACGTCCGCGCCCTGGGCCCGCAGGTCGGCGACCATCTCCCGGGCTATGCCCTCCGTATCGGTCAGGACGGTCAGCTCGTCCGCCTTCCTCGTCACGGAGAAGATCCAGGTCGAGAGCATCGCGAAGAAGCCGACCTTCAGGTCCCCCGCCGGGACGACGACGTTCCGCACGAATTTGCGCGCCGCCTCGGGATCGGATATCGACACGTTCGAGAGGACTATGGGGAAGGATGCATGATCCAGGGCCTGCTTCAGGTGGTCCCAGCCGTAATCGAACTCGCGTTTGCCGATCATCCCCACTTGGATCCCGGCGGCCGAGAGGGCCGAGAACTCCGGGACCCCGCTGAAATAACGCCACATCGGCCCCTCTACCGCCTCCCCGGTCTGGACGAAGATGGTGTTCGGGTCCCCTTGGGACCGCTCCTGTTTTGCGAGCCCCGCGGCATGGGACAGCCCCCCGATGCGCACCGAGGTCTTGTTCACCTTCTCCGAGATCGGCAGGAGCTGGCTCTTCAGATGGTTGATGGAGAGGATGGTCACCCTCCCGTCCCTGCCGGCGGCCGGGGAGACGAACGCCAGAAGGATGCCGCAGATCAAGCCCGCTCTCAACAACCGTTTCATCATTTCGCCCTTTCCTTCCGAATCAGCTTCTCCGCGTCGGCCCAGGAGAGCGGTTTGGAGAAATAGAAGCCCTGCGCCTTTCCGCACCCGGCCTCGCCGAGCCAGGACAACTGCTCCTCCGTCTCGACGCCCTCGGCGATCGTGTCCAGGTTCAGCGCGTTGGCCATGTCGATGATGGTGCGCAGCATCCGGGTCTCCTTCTCGGAGTCGAAGACGTGGCGGACAAAGGCCATGTCCAGCTTGATGCAGTCGAGCGGCAGGGAATGGATGTACTGCAGCGACGAGTAGCCCGTCCCGAAGTCGTCGAGGAAGATCCGGACCCCCGTCTCCCGAAGCCTGTCGAGCGTCGCGCTGACCTCCTTCAGGTTGTCGATCAGGACGCTCTCGGTCACCTCGACCACGAAACAGGAGGGGTCGATGCCCGCCTCGTTCAGGGAGCCCCGGATGATGTCCGCCGCATTGGGGTTCTGCAGCAGGTTGGACGACCCGTTGGCCGAGAAGTAAAAGGCGTTCGAGGAGTTGCCTATGGCCTCCATGGCGCGGCGCATCATGCAGCGGTCGATCTCGCCGACCAGCCCGATGCGCTCGGCGTAGGGGACGAAGCGCGAGGGCGGCAGGAAGCCCTTTTGAGGGTGCATCCAGCGAACCAGCGTCTCGAACCCGCTGAGCTCCCGATCCTTGATGGAGTAGACGGGCTGGAAGTAGGGGATGAACTCGTCGTTCTCGATGGCCGACTGAAGCTCGGCCCTCATGTTGAGGATGGAGCCGGAGAACGGGACCTCCTCCCGGTCGTCGCGACCCTCGAAGAAGATGACCGCCCCCAGCCCGGCCTTCTTCGCGTTCTTCAGCGCGCTCGCCGCCTTTTCCATGATGACCGCGGGGGAGTTCCAGATGGAGACGTCCGACAGAACCCCGATGCTCGCGCTGGGATAGACCATCCCCTCCCCCACCTCGCACGGAAGGTTGACCGCATCCCGGGCCCTCTCCAGCATGGCGAGCAAAGCCGCCCTGTCCTGGATCTCGCCCTGCATCCCGATCAGGAGGGCGAACTCGTCGCCGCCCGTCCGGTAGATCGCGCCCCTGCCGTCCAGGGTGGCCTTGAGCCGTTCGGCGACCATCACCAGGATCCTGTCCCCGTTGACGTCCCCCACCTCGGCGTTGATGCTCTTGAAGTGGTCCATGTTGATGACCACCAGCGTGAGGGGCTCCGGAGCCGGCCGTGTGCCGCTCTTGCCAAAGATGGTATTGTCCGCCTTCAGCAGCCCGTTCAGCGTATCGACGAAGGACTTGCGGTTCGGCAGGCCCGTGTAGGCGTCGTGGTGGTCGTTCCAGTCGATGCGGGCGGCCAGGTTGTGCCGCTCCGTCAGGTCCCGCGCCAGGTAGAGGACCACCCTCTGCGGCCCCAGGGACAGCGTGTTCTTGTGGAGTTCGACGGGGACGGTGGAACCGTCCTCCCGGCGGAACACCCCCTCGTAGACGAACTGGTCGCTCGTGGGCCCCAGCACCTTGCTCTCCGTTCGGCTCAGGATGTCCTTGACGAAGATCGTGTCCGTCTCACGGGAGAAGTTCATCCGGTTCAAAAGCCTCCGTGCCTCGAGGTTCAGGAACACCACCCGTCCCGAGGCGTCGTTGATGATCAGCGCGTCGGGGATCTGCATGATGACGTGCTCCAGGGTGTCCAGCAGCACGTTGACGGACACCGCGAAGTCGCCGATCTCGTCCTGGCGGGTGGCCGTGAAGCGCAGGTCGAAGTTGACCTCGTGGATGATGCGGGTGAAGATGCCCCGCATGGTGTTCAACCGTCTCAGGATGACCCG
>NZ_CALIAA010000252.1 GCF_938040765.1 uncultured Fretibacterium sp. | reverse complement strand
GACCATGCCGCGTGCACGAAGGCCTCATAGTAGGCATAGGCCATGAGGACCCTCGGCGAGGCGAACGGAGCCAGGCTGTAGAGGTATGCGGCGCAGGGCAGAAGACAGGCGAGCAGGTGAGTGCCCGTCCTGCCGATGCTGTCGTATGCCGTCATCCTCAGGAGTACGCTCAGGAAAGTGCCCGTGCCGAAGAACTCGTTGAGGCAGACGAGGACCGTGCTCGCCAGAAGCAGCCGTCGGAGCCTCCTTCGGAGCGTCGACGCCCCCGGGAGGCCGCCGCCCGCCTCGGATTCGAGCTCGCCGGATCCAAGCTCACCGAACCGCACCGGCCTCGAAGAACGCGCGTCCAGGTACGCAAACAGGAACGCGGCGATGGCGGAAGCGTAGCCCATGACCTCAAAAGCCTCGAACACCGTCATAGTTGAGAACCGCAGTTCTCCATACTGCGGGGAATACGTCAGGAAATATCGCAGGAAAGGGAGATCGGCAAGCTGGTACAGAGCGCCCGCTGCACCGATGCAGAGCAGCGGCCAGGCGCGTCGGTTCCGGCGCAGCGCCAGATAGCCGCCTGCGAGGAGGGGAAGCCAAAGGCACCGATAGACCCACCAATGCCCCGAGGTCAGCAGGCGGAGCATCCTTCGCAGGGACTCCGGGTCCTCGTTGGCGAAGTAGAACGAGTAGAGGTAGAGCCCTTGGTTCAAAAGCTCATAGACGCCAACCCCAATGCTCAGGGCCAGGGCCGCACGACGGCCTCGCCGGAGGTTCAGGAGAAAGGCGGCCGCGGCGGCTGCCGCCAGGACGGACAGCGGCCAGACGCCTTGCTTCCCGCCCTGGAACCGCAAGGCAATTCTCACAAAGGCGCCCCCCAATGTGCAGCCAAACGAGAGTATCCACGCCCAGAGCGCAAGTCGGCTGATGGAATACCCGTTTTCCGGCGCGTTCCACGCTTCGTTCATCTTTGTCACTCCTTCGGTCGCCGATATTGGGGATCGTGCCCCGCGTACCCCGCTCCCGGCAGGTTACGCCATAAGCGAGTTTAGCATGTTCGGGCCATGAAAAGAACCTTCCGCGCAGAACGGCGTCTCGGGAACGGGCCTGTTGCAACCGGATCGCCACGGCGCCCGGGAAATCGAACCGGTGTTGACTTTCCCGAAAAGAAGTATTAGCCTCATCAGTGTTGTATCAGTCGAACATGAAGGGGCTTCCGTTTTGGGCGCCCATGGCAAAGGAGGTTGGTTCAAATATGGTCGATCAAAATATGGATGAGAACAGGGAAGCGCAGGGTGAGCTCGATTTCAGGAGCCCCATCTCGGAGACGGCGCTCCTGACGCTGTACTTCAAGGCGCAGGAGACGAAGCGCCCCGACCGTATCATCGAGGACCCCAAGGCGATCGAGATCCTGGAGAAGCTCGGCGTGGACATGTCCCGCTTCCGGAACAAGAGGATGTCGCAGGTGGGGACGGTCATCCGTGTGCGCCGCTTCGACCGCCAGACGCGGCGCATCCTTGCGGAATGGGACAGGCCCGTGGTCGTCCATCTGGCCTGCGGGCTGGACGACCGTTTCCTGCGGACGGACTCGGGCAAGGGCGTCCAGGTGGACCTGGACCTGCCGGACGTCATGGCCGTGAGGGAGCGTTTCCTTCCGGGCTCGGAGCGCAACCCGCAGATCGGCGCCTCGATGTTCGAGACGGCGTGGATGGACGAACTGCTGGAGCGCTATCCGGGACACCGCTTCGCCTTCATCATGGAGGGGGTGCTGATGTACCTGCAGGAGCCGGACATCCAGGGGCTGTTCCGGAACCTGGCCCAGCGCTTCCCCGGCGGCGAGCTGCATTTCGACGCGGTCTCGCCCTGGATGGCCCGAAACTCCAAGATGCACGACTCGATTCGGGAGTACGGGGACGACGTGCGGTTCCACTGGGGGCTCGGCGGCCTCAGGGACATCGAGAGCTGGGACCCCGCGCTGAAGTTTGGGGAGGCGGAGTACTATTTGAACCAGGAGCTGCGCCGCTGGGGCTGGGCCGTCCTGTTCAACCTCATCCCCCCGCTGGCCAGGGGCGCGAAGATGCTGCTCTACAAGATTCGGAAGGAACGGCCCTCCGAATAGAAGCGGCCCTCCAGCCGGAGACGGGATCGACGGAACATCGAAAAGCGCCCGCGGGGACGGAGCTCCCCACGGGCGCCCTGCCGAACGGGGCCTATTTCGCGTCGTCCGAACTCAGAAGCTCCCCGATGGGGCGGTAGGTCTTTCCCCTTCGCCGCGCGTCGAACTCATCCCTGGCCCTGCGGACGATGTCGGGGTCGGACACCAGGTCGTAGACCGCCCCCGCGAGGGTCTTCGCCGCCAGGACCATGCCCTTGAGCCCCAAAGAGCTTCCCGCGCAGGCCACGGCCTGCCAGGAGTGGGGCGGAACGCCCAGGGGCCACGTCGCCGCCCAAACCATGGAGGTCGGCATGATGTTCGCCACGTCGCCGACGTCGGACGAGGCCATCACGAACCGCCCCGCGTCGAAGCAGGGCAGGGGGGTCGCGTTCAGGAGCGTCTCGCTTCCCTCGGGCATCCGGCTCAGGGCGGCGTCGCGCTGCCCCGCGGGAAGGGAGTTCTGAATCTCGAGGGCGAACCGCCTCTCCTCCTCGCTGTAGGAGACGGGTCCGGCGAATCCGCACAGATTCTCCTCCAGGACCCCGTTCAGGACCAGATTGGGCAGGGTGTTGTAGCAGCCGCCCAGAAGTTCGATCTCCACATCGGTCTCGGTCATCAGGGCCGCGCCCTTCGCCACCTTCACCAGGCGCCTCCAGAGGGAGGCCAGCTCGCCGTCGTGCGGGGCCCTGGCGAAGTACCAGACCTCCGCCTCGGCCGGAACGATGTTGGGGGCGAGCCCTCCATTCGTGATGATGTAGTGCAGGCGGTCCTGCGCGACCATGTGCTCCCGCAGGTAGTTGGCGCCGACGTTCATCAGCTCCACCGCGTCCAGGGCGCTGCGGCCGGCCTCGGGGGCGCCGCCGGCGTGGGCGGAGATCCCCTTGAAGCGAAACTTCGCCGAGACCATTGCGGTCAGGGTGGCGGCGGTGACGGAACTGCTGTCGTTCGGGTGCCAGGTCAGCGCCACGTCCGTCCCGTCCAGAAAGTATCCGGCCTTCGTCATATCGCCCTTTCCGGTCAGGACCTCCTCGGCGGGACAGCCGTAATAGCGCACCGTGCCCTTGACCCCATGGGCGGCAAGGGCCTCCTTCACCGCGCATACAGCCAGCAGCCCGCCGACGCCCAGCAGATTGTGTCCGCAGCCGTGCCCCGGGGCCTTCGGAGCCGCGGGCTCGATGCTGGCGCTCACGGTCTGGGACATCCCGGCCAGGGCGTCGTACTCGCCCAGAATGCCGATGGTCGGCCCGCCGTTTCCCCACTCCGCCATGAAGGCGGTCGGCATGTCCCCCTTCCGGGTGACCTCGAAGCCGCGCTGCCGAAGGAACTCCATCTGGAGCCTGGACGCCTCGTGCTCCTGATAGGCGAGCTCGGGAGCACCCCATATCTCCAGGGCCAGCGCCTCGAAGGAAGCGCGGTTCTCGTCGATACAGGTCAAAATCGCTTTTTTATCCATCTTCGTCTTGTCCATCCTCGCCGTCCCCTTCCTCTTCGTGCCCAACGACGCTCAATACCCCCGCACCATGCCGGGCGTTATTCGAGCAGCCCCTTCCTGTGAAGAAACACCCCCACGGCGATGCTGACGAAGACGGCCCCCAGGGTGGAGACGAAGGCGGGATACAGTTTGTACTTCACGCCCAGGACAAGGAGGATGGAGATCAGCAGGACGATGGCGGCCAGCTTCAGCTTCTTCAGCGCGAACTGCATGAAGACCGCTCCGAACAGGGCGGGGAGCAGGAGCTGCAGAGCCTTCACGACGGGCTGGGGGAGCTGCTGGAGGATCTGGGCCCCGGCGATCGCGCCCGCGGTGAGGAAGATGGTGTTGATCACGATCGAGACGGCCATCCCCAGGGTCGCCACGATGCTGCCCTCACGGGTGCCGGGCTCCACCCCGGCGATCTTCTGGGCCACCATGGCGCAGGGGATGCGCAGATTTCCCACATTGCCCGAGATGAAGGCCATGTAGGTCCCGCTGACGCCGATGATGGGGAAATAGGAGATGGGCTCGACGATCCAGACCACGCCCACGGCCGAGGCGATGCCGATGAACCCGTTGACGATGGCGGAGAGAGGAGGGATGACGCCGAACACGGCCAGCAGGACCAGCGCCGGCCCAAAGGCCAGAAGGATGCCGGCAAAGTTGGTGATGCGCCCCCATCGGATGATGCTGGGCAGATAATCGTTGTCGTAACTTTTCTCGTTCATTTTTTCGACCTCCCGAGATCGATATCGTCCGGCGCCCTACGGCCAGAGGACCGCGACCAGCATCCCGCCCATCAGGGCGAAGAACAGGGCCCATTCCCTCAGCCATTTGATGTTCTTCCGATCGGCCAGGGGCCCCAGGATCAGCATGATGAGTCCGCCCACCACGCAGGAGACGGTGTTTTTGTTGAGGGCGACGAGGTGGGTCGCGCTGTTGGCCCCAAATGCGGCGAGCACCGCCGCCGTGGCGATGACGCCCATCAGGGCGGTGTCGTTGCCGGAGAATTTCTGCTGAACCTTCTCCATCTTGTCCGCGCTGAGGGTGGCGACGAGGATCCATCCGATGGACCCCAGGGTCATGGTCCAGACGGCATTGGCGAAGGCCATGAGCGTCATGGGGTCCTGCCCTACGGTGACGCCGACGGCCTGAGTACCGAAATTCATCGCCATCATCTCGAACTGCGCCGAGCCGATGAAGGAGAGCCGCATCCACGCCATGGGACCGCCCACCGAGACCAGCAGCGCGATCATGGAGCTCAGCACCACGAAGGAGGGCCCCAGGGCCGTGATGGCGCTGCTCTTGATGGCATCGTTCATCTGTT
>NZ_CALIAA010000251.1 GCF_938040765.1 uncultured Fretibacterium sp. | reverse complement strand
GATATTTTATTATAGCGCAACCTCCGGCCATTTCATTTCCCCGCAATTCACAAGCGGCGGGCACGGCAGCAAGCGGTCATCCGCCTAAAAATCCCTTTGTCTTCCCGAGAGAAAGGCGGCGTACGTGCGGCGCAGCCCCTCGTCCAGTTCCACCGTGTGCCGCCAGCCCAGACCATGCAGAAAGGAGACGTCCAGAAGTTTGCGCGGCGTCCCGTCGGGCCGGGCGGCGTCCCAGGCCAGCTCTCCGCCGTAGCCCACCGCACCGCGCACCCGCTCCGCGAGCTCCCGGATCGTCAGGTCCTCGCCCGTGCCGATATTCACGATGTCCGGTCCGTCGTAGCGTTCCATAAGGAAAAGGCAGGCATCCGCCAGGTCGTCGACGTAAAGGAACTCGCGCCTGGGCGTCCCCGTACCCCACAGGGTAACGGACGGCGCACCCGAAACCCTGGCGTCGTGCATCCTGCGGATCATCGCGGGGAGGACGTGGGAGTTCTCGAGCCCGAAGTTGTCCCCGGGGCCATAGAGATTGGTGGGCATCACGGAGATGAAGTCCATCCCATACTGCCGGTTGTAGGCCTGACAGAGCTTGATTCCGGCGATCTTGGCGATGGCGTAGGGCTCGTTCGTCGGCTCGAGCGCGCTCGTCAGCAGGGCGTCCTCGCGCATCGGCTGGGGCGCAAGCTTAGGATAGATACAGGAGCTGCCCAGAAAAAGAAGTTTCTTGACCCCGTTCCTCCAGCTCTCGTGGATCACGTTGGCCTCGACGATCAGGTTCTCATAGATGAAGTCCGCCGGAAACGCGCTGTTGGCATGGATGCCCCCGACCTTCGCCGCGGCCAGGAATACGAACTCCGGCCTCTCGGCCTCGAAAAAAGAACGCACCTCCGCCTGGGAGCACAGGTCCAGTTCGGAGCGCGTCCTGAGGATCAGGTCCTGGAATCCGGCCCGCTCCAAGCGGCGCACCAGGGCCGACCCCACCAGCCCCCGGTGGCCGGCGACATAGATTCTGGAGCCCGGCGTCATCCTCTGCATCACAATTCCTCCAGCGCGCTGCGGACCTCGTAGCCCGCGTCCTTCACCAGAATATCCTTGCGGAAGAGTTCCATGTCGTAACGCACCATTCGGCGCACCAGGTCCTCGAACGATACCCGCCGCTTCCAGCCCAGCTCCCGTTCGGCCTTGGAGGGGTCGCCCAGCAGAAGCTCGACCTCCGTCGGGCGGAAATAACGAGGATCCACCTCCACCAGGACGCGTCCGGTCCCGGCCTCCACCCCCTTCTCATCCAGGCCCTTCCCATGCCATTCCAGCTCAAGCCCCGCCTCCCTGAAGGCCAGCGAGGCGAACTCGCGCACCGAATGGGTCTCCCCCGTCGCGACGACGAAGTCGTCCGGCCTGTCGTGCTGGAGGATGCGCCACATGGCCTCGACATAGTCCTCGGCATGTCCCCAATCGCGCTTGGCATCCAGGTTGCCCAGCCATGTCCTGTCCTGGAGCCCCAGCGCGATGCGGGCCGCCGCACGCGTGATCTTGCGCGTCACGAACGTCTCGCCGCGAAGCTCCGACTCGTGGTTGAACAGGATGCCGTTCGAGGCGAAGATGCCGTAGGCCTCCCGATAATTGACGGTGATCCAGTAGGCGTAGAGCTTGGCCGCGGCATAGGGGCTGCGGGGATAGAAGGGCGTCGTCTCGCTCTGAGGCGTCTCCCGGACCTTGCCGAAAAGCTCGCTGGTCGATGCCTGGTAGAAACGCGTGTGGTCCTCCAGCCCCAGGATGCGTATGGCCTCCAGGAGGCGCAGAGTCCCCAGCGCGTCGGAGTTGGCCGTGTACTCCGGGGTCTCGAACGAGACCTTGACGTGGCTCTGCGCGGCGAGGTTGTAGATCTCGTCGGGCCTGACCTGCTGGATGATGCGGATCAGGTTGCTGGCATCCGTCAAGTCTCCATAATGCAGGAAAAAGTGCGGGTCCTTCTCGTGCAGGTCCTCATAGAGCCCATCGATACGGGCGGTGTTGAAGAGCGAGCTGCGCCGCTTGACGCCATGGACGGCGTACCCCTTCCTCAGCAGGAACGAGGCCAGATAGGCCCCATCCTGGCCGGTGATGCCCGAGATCAGCGCTGTTTTCATCTACTTTTCCTCATCTGTTGTATAGCCATTCATCGTCATTCGATTCAATACATATATTTTTCGGACCGGAGAACAACCCTATCATTACTGACCGATGGGGCTGACAGGACCGAATTCCAAAGTGAACCGCCGCTTATATAGAACAGTGGAGGGGAACGCCATTCTCCGCTCCAGAAGAGTGATAGGAAATCACCTCTACGGACATTTTGACGACGTTCGAAAACAGACATCAAGGTTGGATAGATGTTCAGCTGGCTCAAAGTTCCCCCTATAGCCTCCGGACGTCGCACATGCTCCGAAACCCAAGGCTCTGTGCTGAAAAGCATGAAGGGGACCAGAGCCTGTTCCAAGTATCCGCTGCTATGAGACTCTATCTGTCCATCCTCCTGAAAACTTTGCCCATGATCCGACACCCACAAAACCGTGGTATCCGGCAAAGAAAGTGGTTCGTCCCCCAAAAGAGCGGCAACAAACCCATCCACATTAAAACGGACA
>NZ_CALIAA010000250.1 GCF_938040765.1 uncultured Fretibacterium sp. | reverse complement strand
GAACTACATCCTGCCCTTTCCGGTGCCGGCGAGTATCTATGGACTTTTGCTCCTGTTCCTCTGCCTCGTTTTCAAAATCGTTAAGCTCTGTCAGGTCGAGAGGGCCGGAGATCTTCTATTGAGCATTCTGCCTTTAACGTTCCTCCCCGTGAGCGCCAGACTGCTTGATCTATGGGACGAGCTCCGCGATATCCTGGTCCCCCTGCTGGCCATCTCGGTGGTTTCAACCGTTGTGGTCATGGCCGTCACGGGATATACCGTACAGGGGATCGTCCGCCGGAAAAGCGGGAGGGGACGGATACAATGATTACAAAGGACCTGCGCGAAACGATGCGCCTGATCGAAAGCTCCGATTACTTCTGGCTGGGGCTTACGCTGTCAGCCTATCTTCTGGGGCTGGTCCTCAACAGGCGCTTGAAGAACCCCCTGATCAACCCCCTGCTGGTCGGGATCTTATTTCTGACAGCCATCCTGTACCGCTTGGGGACTGATACCTCCCGTTACGCGGAAGCCGTGCGGCCATTGGTTCTGCTGATGACGCCCGCGACCATCTGTCTGGCCGTTCCCCTGTACCGTCAGCTGCCCCTGCTTCGAAAACATGCCGGGGCGGTCTTGGCAGGCATCCTCTTCGGTGTGATTGCCAACGCGCTCTGTCTTCTGGTCCTGGGATGGGTCTTCGGGCTCTCTCGGGTCCAGTTCGCAACATTGCTGCCCAAATCGATCACCACGGCCATAGGGATCGGGCTTTCCAAGGAGCTGGGGGGCATCTCCGACATCACGGTTGCAGCCATCACTGTGAGCGGTATCCTCGGCAACGTCATGGCATCGAAGATCTGTTCCCTGCTTGGAATCGAGGACCCTCTGGCCGTGGGACTCTCCATAGGGACCGCCTCGCACGCCCTCGGGACCGTCCGAGCGTTGGAGGTCGGTGAAGTGGAGGGGGCAATGAGCGGGCTCGCCATCGTCGTAACCGGATTGCTGACCGTGCTTGTAGCACCGCTGTTCATGAGCCTTATATGCTGATGTGTCGTTTTTCCGCTTGGCGGTCGATATTCAGCAGCTTCCTGATTGGTCCTCTTCC
>NZ_CALIAA010000249.1 GCF_938040765.1 uncultured Fretibacterium sp. | reverse complement strand
CTCTCCCAGGAGAACTTGTATATAATGGATTGATATATAAGCGGAGGGAGGGGTCGAAATGGTGTCGAATACCAAGGACACGGGGGCCTTCTTCGCCCCGTTCGGGCTTGGGGGACAGGGGCGAGAGCTGGTCAGCCTCGTGGGCGGGGGCGGAAAGACGACGCTGCTCCGGGCGCTGGGCAGGTTTCTGTCCCGCAGCGGCACGACCCTCCTGACCACGACGACGAAGGTGGCCCCCAACGATCTGCCCCTGCTCCTCCTGGGAGGATATGAGGGGCCGGAGGAGGATACGGAGCGCATCCGTGCTGCGCTTCGGCTCCATTCCCCGCTGCTGGCGGCCCAAAGGCACGTGAGGGACGGGGATCGGGAGAAGCTGGAGGGCCTTTCCCCCGAGGCGATCGATCGCCTCTGGAGCGGCAAGGCGGCCGATTTCCTGATCTGCGAGGCGGACGGGGCACGGCACAAGCCTCTGAAGGCCTGGGCCGATTGGGAGCCGCCGATCCCGTCCCAGACGACGCTGCTCTGCGCCGTGCTCGGCGCGGACCGGCTGGGCGAACCCCTGACGGAGGACTGCGTCCACCGCATGGCGCTGATGACGGAGCGTTTCGGGTTCCGGCCCGGGGACGCCCTGACCCCCGACCGGCTGGCGGCCCTGCTGGAGTCCCCCCACGGATACCTGAAGAACGCGCCCCCTGCGGGCAGGAGGATCGTCTTTCTGAACCGCTCCGACCTGCTGCCCCCCGCCCGACTCGACGCCCTGGCACGGGATTTTCTGCCCCGTACCGCTCGGCTGCTGGGCTCCTGGGACCTTTTGATCCTGGGCTCCCTGCACGAGCTGCGCATCGAGGCCGTCCTGATGCCGAGACGGGGCCGATGATCGCCCTGCTTCCCGCCGCAGGGCTGTCGCGCCGCATGGGGACGCAGAAGCTGCTGCTTCCGTTCGGGGCCGGAACGGTCCTGGAGGCCGTCATCGGAAACCTGCGCGCCGCCGGGCTGACCCCGATCCTCTGCGTCCTCTCCGAGGCGACGCTCCAAGGGCTCCGGCCCCTTGGTGAAGACGTGACGGTGCTGATCAATCCGGCCCCGGAACGGGGCTACGCCTCCTCGCTCGCGATCGCCCTCGACGCGTTGGGCAGGGCGGAGCCCGCTGCCCTCCGGGAGGGCCCATTCTGCCTGATGCTCGGGGACCTGCCGACGGCACAGGCGCACGATATGGCGCGGCTGCGCCTGGCCTTCGAGCGCCGCCCCGCCGGGTACACAGCTCTGGCCCCCTATCGGGAGGGGCGTTTCGGACACCCCATTTTTATGGAAGGGCTCTGGCGCGCCCGGCTGAGATCCGCATCCGGCGACCGGGGCGGGCGCGGCATCCTCGAGGCCCACGGAGGAGAGGTGCTGACGGTGGAGGGGGAGGACGGCTTCTTCGAGGACCTGGACACCCCGGAGGACTATCGGAGGGCCTGCCGCCCGCAGACCTGAGCGGATCCGAACCGAGGACGGCGCTCCCCCCTCCCAAAGGAAGGGATTGACAGGCGCCCGGGATTGCGGTAGATTATTTCCGAAATTGAGTTTGTACCAACAAACTAATTGAAGAAGGGGGTACTACGGAATGTTCGGGCGGAACGTTACGAGGATCCTGCACTTCGGCCTTCCGATATTGGGATTGTTTTTCCTTTTATTCTCCGTGGATTCCGGGCTGGCCTTCGCCGTTCTCTTCTTCTGTGCCGTGGCCGGCTCGTCCGTGTTCCTCAAGCGGCG
>NZ_CALIAA010000248.1 GCF_938040765.1 uncultured Fretibacterium sp. | reverse complement strand
GGTAGAGCACAACCTTGCCAAGGTTGGGGTCGCGGGTTCAAATCCCGTCTTCCGCTCCAAGAATGCCAAGGGTTCAGAGAATTTTGCTCTGAACCCTTTTTCTTTTCTTTATAGACTGGAGTGTCCAGTCAAATGCAACAGGTAAATCGAAAGAAGGCCTCATTGGGGGTACGAAAGCCGAGACACTTTCCGGCTACCGTTGCGTTTGGATTGTAAATCCAAGCCTCTGAAAATTTCCCCCGTATTCCGTCAGCCGTCCGTCAAAGTTCCTCTCAGGCGCTATCCGACTCCGGCCGAGTCCCTGCCGTCGGGACTCCCCAGGCTCCCGCCCCAGAACCCATCACGCCCCAGGGGCCCCCCATCCGGAAGCTCCCGATACCCGGCCCTCCAAAAATAGAGTCCGCAGGCCGGTGCCGTCACGGCGGAACGGGAACGTTCGTCCCCCGCCAAAAGGGCCTCCAGCCAGTCCAGGGACTCCTTGCCCCGCGCCACGGCATCGACGTTGCCCACGATGATGCGCACCATGTTCATCAGAAACGAGGGCGCGCGGACCGAGAGCACGGTCATCGGTCCCCAGCGCCGGCAGCGGACGCGCTCCAGGATCCGCACGCTCCGCTCCGGGCACTCACCCGTCTTGCAGAAGGCCCTGAAATCGTGCTCGCCCTCCAGGAGGCGGCAGGCGGCCCGGGCCCGGTCGATCGCCCAGGGGACCTTCCGCCACCAGACAAGCCCGTTCAGGTGCGGCGGGCAGACCCAGCCGTGCCAGATAAAGTAACGGTACTCCCGCCACAGGGCGCTGCGCCGCGCATTGAAGTGCTCGGAGACCGGGTAGACGCCCATGACCCGAACGTCCTCGGGCAGGTGAAAGTTGGCGGCCAGCTGCAGACGCTCCGGCGCCCAGTCGCGGTCCATCCGAAAGGAGGCCACCTGCCCCACGGCATGGACCCCCTTGTCGGTCCGCCCCGCCCCGATCACCCGAACCGGACCGGACGCCAACCGGGATAGAGCCTCCTCCAGGACCTCCTGGACGCCCAGCCCCTCCCGCTGGCGCTGCCAGCCCGAATAGGCACCCCCCCTGTAAGCGATCCGCGCAGCGTATTTCCGGGGGCTCACAGCCAGAACCTCCTCGCGGCAAGAAGGAGGGCGACGGCACACACCGTCAGGGCAACGGCACGCGTATCGCTCGTTTTCCAGACCAGGGGACGCCGCCTCGTCCTCCCCTCCCCCCCGCGGTACCCCCTGGCCTCCATGGCCAGAGCCATCTCGTCCGCACGGCGGAAGACAATGACGAATAGGGGGATCAGGACGGGGAAGAAGGCCATGACGCGACGGACGAGCCCTCCCTGGTCCAGTCGGGCTCCCCGGGAGAGCTGCGCCCGGATGATCCGGTCCGTCTCCTCCATCAGCAGGGGGATGAAGCGCAGCGCCACCCCGACCATCATCGCGCACTCATGGGCGGGAAAGCCGAAGCGGGCGAAGGGATGGAGCAGACGCTCCAGTCCGTCGGCCAGCTCGAGCGGGGCCGTCGTCAGGGGCAGCAGCAGGGCAAAGAGCATCAGCACCGTCAGACGAAGCGCCGTAAGCCCTCCACGAACCAGGGCAAGCGCTGTCGGACGCCCCATCCAGAGCTCGGAGACGATGTTGAAGGCGAACGTGAAGGCGACCAGGAACAGGATGGGACGGGAGGAACGCAGCACCGCCCGCCAGGATAGGCGGGACAGGGCCATCGCCCCGAAGAAGGCCAGGGTGCAGAGCCCCAGCGACAGGGGATCGTCCGAGACGAACACGGCCGACACCAGGAGCACGAGCATGAAGAGCTTGGCTCGCGGGTCCAGCCGGTGGACCGGGGAATCGATGGGGACGTACTGCCCCATGGGGGATGCGGAAAGCTGCACGTGAGGGCTCCTTATCAGAATCCAAGCATCAAAACATCAAAATCGAAGCGACATGGCGACATTTCAAAATTTGATCGCTGTCTCGATTGCCCGAAGCAGCACGTCGGGGTCCCAGGTCAGAGGGACGCTGCCGCAGCGCGCACGCAGCCGGTCGGAGACCTGGAGCACCTCCGGCCACACCGGGGAACTCAGCGCCTGCATCAGCAAGGGCAGCGCCGTCCCCACCCCGCCCTCCCCCACCGTCCTTCCGGAATCCATGACGAGCAGCCGGTTGCAGCACCCGAAGGCCATCTCGAGGTCGTGGGTGATGGTGATGACCGTCCGCCCGCATCGCCTCAGGTCCGATAAAAGGCAGAGGATCCTCCTCCGGTAGGCCGCGTCGAGCCCAGCCGTCGGCTCGTCGAGGATAAGGCACTCCGGATCGGCGGCCAGCACGGAGGCGATGGCCACCAGACGGCGCTCCCCCCCCGACAGGGCCAGAGGGTTGCGGAGGAGAAAATCGTCGTTCAGCCCCACATCGGAGATGGCCGAACGGACCGCCTGCTCCAGACGCTCGTCCTCGAAGCCGGCGTTGGCCGGGGCGAAGGAGAGCTCCTCCCGCACCGTCGGACAGAAGAGCTGATCCTCGGGGGTCTGAAAGACAAGCCCCACCCTCCTGCGAAGCCGATGCAGGTCCTCGCCCGCCTGAGGAAGGGGCGAGCCCTCGATGAGTATCCGCCCCGACTGCACCTTGTAGAGGCCGTTCAGGTGCTGGACCAGCGTCGATTTTCCGCTCCCGGTGCGTCCGACCACCGCGGTCCACGCCCCTCGAGGAAAAAGCGCGTCGACGCCGTCCAATATGAGGGGCGTCTCGGGCGAGGGGGCTTCGAAGCGAAAGGACAGGTCCCGAACCTCCAGAAGAGCCGGGAGCTCGGGGACGGAGCGCCGATCGGCCGGTGGCGGGGACGAGGCGGACCGGCCCGGAAGACGCGCCGCGACCGCAGATGAGACGCCCTCGACCGTGGGGGAGGGAACCGATACCCCCCTCGCCCCCAGACGGGCGGCCAGGCGGCGCAGCGGAGGAAGCTCGAAGCCAAGCCGCTCCGCATCCGGCCAGAAGTCACGCGCATCCCCCTGCCAGAGCCATCGCCCCTTCGAGAGAACAAGGATCCGGTCGGCGTCCTCGAGGCACTCCAACTGGTGCGTCACCTGCACGAGGGCCGTCCCGGACTCATGGATGGCGCGCAACACCCCGGCGACCTCGAGGCGCCCTTCGGGGTCCAGCATCGCGGTGGGCTCGTCCAGGATGAGGCATTCGGCCCTTGAGGCCAGCGCCCCCGCCAGGGCCACCCTTTGTTTCTCGCCGCCCGAGAGGGCCGAGACCGGGGAGGAACGTTTGCGCGCCATCCCCACGCGTTCCAGGGCCCACGCCACCCGTTCCTCGATCTCCGAGGGGGGCAGTCCCTGATTCTCGGGCGCGAAGGCGACGTCGTCCTCCACGACGGCGGCCACGATCTGGCTTTCCGGGTTCTGGAAGACGACCCCCACCTTCGCGTGCAGTTCCTCAAAGGGGATCTCCCGGACATCCCGGCCAGAAATGAAACAGGCACCCTGCAAAGGAGCTTGCAGAGCGCCCAGAATCCTGACGAGCGTCGATTTTCCGGAGCCGTTGTGCCCCAGAACGGCAACCCGCTCCCCTGGACGGACATCTAGGGATATCCCGTCCAGGACCCGCCGCGTCCCGTCGTAGGAAAAGACGACCGAGCGCAGGGAGAGGAGGGGTGCGTTTTTCGGAGAGCTCAAGGCACTGGAAAGCCCTGGGCTATCTCTCGATGAGCTGAATCACGGCCATCGGCGCGCCGTCGCCCGAGCGGTTCCCCAGTTTGACGATGCGCGTGTACCCGCCCTTGTCGAAAGAGGCATAGCGGGGGGCCAGTTCCTGAAACAGCTTCGTCGCGGCCTCCTTGTGAGGCATCCGGGAGAACACGAGGCGGATGTCGTGAACGGAACCGCCGCGGGCCCGGGTGATCAGCTTCTCGGCGACGCGGCGCAGTTCCTTGGCGCGGGTGACGGTGGTCTGAATCTGCCCGTTCAGGAACAGGCTGGCGGCCATGTTGGCCAGCATCGCCCTTCTGTGGCTGCCGTAGCGGCCAAGCGTTCTATGATCCACACGGTGTCTCATAGCCTTAATCCTCCTTGGTTGCTTTTATATCTTTCTTCTCGCGCAGCTTCAAGCCGGCGCTCTCCAATTTCTCCCAGATCTCGTTCAGGGATATCTTCCCCAGGTTGCGGATCTTCAGAAGGTCCTCCCGCGACTTCTGCAGGAGGTCCCCAATCGTCTGAATGCCGCCGCGCAGGAGGCAGTTCTCGCTCCGGATCGAGAGCTCGAGGTCCCGAACCGGGCGCGCGAAGAGCTCGGCATCCCCATCGGCGATCTTGGCGCCCCTGCCGCCCTTTTCATCACTGGGCCCCGTCTGGAGCCCCTCCTCGCGGCACTGCTCGAGGGCCGAGACGACATTGCCGAAATAGGTCCGGACGATCTCCGCCGCCTCGCCGACCGCCATGTCCGGGGTGACGATCCCGTTCGTCCAGACGTCCAGGATCAGGCGCTCGTAGTCCGTCCTCTGCCCGACCCGCGCCGCCTCCACCCGGTAGTTCACGCGAAGGACCGGGGAGAAGATGGCGTCGGTGAGCAGGGCGTCCACCGGGAGATAGGAGGGACGGGGCCGCTCGGCAGAGAGATAGCCCGTCCCCTGCTCGACGTAGAGCTCCATGGCAAGGCGCGTCCCCTTCTCCAGCGTGCAGATCTTCGCGTCGGGATCGACGAAATCGACCTCGCTGTCCACCTGGATGTCCCTGGCCGTCACGAGTCCCGCTTTTTCGAGCTCCACAGAAATAACGCGCACCTCTTTGCTCCTGGAACGGACGGGGACATGCTTCAGATTCATCATGATCTCGATGACATCCTCGCGCACGCCCGGAACGGTGCTGAATTCGTGCAGTACTCCCTCGATGCGGACCGACGTGATGGCGGCGCCTCGGATCGAGGAGAGCAGCACCCGACGCAGCGCGTTGCCCAACGTCATGCCGTAGCCCCGTTCCAGAGGCTCCAAAGCCAGACGCCCGTAAGTAGGGGTGTTCTCCTCCAGCTTAAGGACGGGCCGTAAGATTTCCAAGGTTTCCGACATTGTTTATGCTCCTATTCTTCACAGACGCCGAAAGGCCGGGCTTCAACACACCCATGAGACGCTCTCGCCGTCAAAGCTGCCAAAAGCACGGAGGACGTTTAGACCCTGCGTCTTTTGGGCGGGCGGCAGCCGTTGTGAGGAATGGGGGTCGTGTCCCTGATCAGGTTGACCTGAAGCCCCGCAGCCTGAAGGGAGCGGATGGCGG
>NZ_CALIAA010000247.1 GCF_938040765.1 uncultured Fretibacterium sp. | reverse complement strand
TGCCGATCACGTAGTAAAAGAGGTCGGCGAAGAGGCTCAGCGAGGCGATGTAGACGATGGAACCCGTTGCGATAAGGGCTATGGAAAGCCCTCCCAGAAAGAGAATCGCCACCCAGGGGGTCCTGTATCGGGGATGGACCGCCGCGAAGATGCGGGGCATGGCTCCGTCGCGGGCCATGGTGAAAAGGTAGCGGGGCGGCACGGCAATACTGGCGTTCAGGGTCGAGAAGTCCCCGCCGAAGGCGATCCCGAGCGCCAGAGTCAAAAGGGGGATCCCCATGAGCCCCGCCGTGGCCATGGCCTCGGCATAGGGCGCATCCGCCTTCGACAGGGCGGACAGGCTTTCCGTCGGGACGATCCCGACGATGAAGCCCTGAAACAGGGCGTTCACGGCGAACACGATGAAGGGCGCCAGAAAGAGCGCCCGAGGGATGTTGATCTGCGGATGGCGTATCTCCTCCCCCATGGCGCAGCAGGTCTCGAACCCGGCGAAACACCACCAGATCATGGCCGTCGCCCCGATCAGGGACGCGGGACGGAAATCCACGTAATCGGGGAGGACCGCGAAATAGGGCAGGCGGATATGGGGCATCATCATCAGGAACCAGACGAGGGCCACGCCCCAGAAAAAGAACATGAAGCCGTTCTGCAGCCGCCCGGTTATCTCGACGCCGCAGACGTTGGTCGCAATGAAGAGCGCCACCACCAGGCAGGCGACTGCCACATCGCTCAGGGGCAGTTCCCATCCCAGGACACGGCATGCCGTCTTCAGGTAAAAACTGAAGGCCAGGGCCTCGCCGCTGGTCACCGCCACCAGTGAGATGATGAAGTTCCACGCGGCCAGCATCCCCATGGGCCGGTTCAGCCCAAGGGAGGCGTACTTGTAGGTGCCTCCCGCGTAGGGCAGCGCCGCCCCCATCTCGGCGTAGAGCAGCGCCGGATAGATGCTGACGAGCATGGCGATGAAGGTCGGCAGGATGACCGCCGCTCCCATGAGTCCCACGACATTCGCCCCGACGGTAAAAAGCCCCACCCCGATAACCGTCCCGACCGTGATCGTCACGGACTCCCGAAGCCCAAGCGATCGTCTGAGCGCCGTGTCCGCTCTCTCCGTCCCGCTGCTCATCGCAAAACGCCTCCCTTGTCCGTTCCACAAGCCCTGTAACGCTCCAGCCGTCCCTCCGCGGCGTCGGCGTGCGCGATCAGCCCCTCGCCCCTCGCGAGCCGCGAGACAAGGGGCGCCAGACCCGTCATCCCCTCCCGGGTCAGCCTCTGGTGCGTGCAGACCTTCAGGAACGTCCCCACCCAGACCCCTCCCGTGTAGCGTGCGGCCCGCAGCGTGGGCAGGGTGTGGTTGGTCCCGGAGGCGTAGTCCCCGAAGACCTCCGCCGTATAGGGCCCCAGGAACAGGGAGCCGTAATTGTAAAGGGAGTCCATCAGGTTATCGGAGTTCTCCGTGTGGACCTCCAGATGCTCCGGGGCCCGGTCGTTCGCGAGGGCGACGGCCTCGTCCATCGAGCCCGCAAGGAGGACCTCCCCGTAATCCTCCCAGGACCGCCGGGCGATCTCCGCCGTCTCGAGCGTCTTGAGACGGCGTTCCACCTCCGCCACGACGCGCTCGGCCAAAGCCCGGTCCGTCGTCACGACGGTCCCCCTCGCCGTGGGGTCGTGTTCGCACTGGGCCAGCAGGTCCAGCGCTATCAGTCCCGCGTCGGCCGCAGCGTCGGCCAGGATCAGGACCTCGCTGGGGCCCGCAAAAAAATCGATCCCCACCTGGCCGTAGCATTGGCGCTTCGCCTCGGCAACATAACGGTTGCCCGGCCCCACGATCAGGTCCACGGGGGCGATCCGTTCCGTTCCGTAAGCGAACGCCGCGATGGCCTGGGCCCCCCCGACCGCATAGATTTCGTCCACCCCCGCGACGGCCAGGGCGGCCAGGGTCTTGGGGTGGATGGAACCGGTCCCCTTCATGACGGGGGAGCAGGCCGCGACCCGCTTCACGCCGGCGGTCCTCGCCGGGATGGCCAGCATCAGCGCCGTGGAATAAAGCGGATAGCTCCCACCCGGCACGTAGCAGCAGCACGATTGGACGGGGATCACGCGATGTCCCAGGAACACCCCCGGGACGGGCGAGAACTCCGAGACCTCCTTCAGGGCGCCCCTTTGGGCCTCCGCAAACTTTCGAATATTCCCGGCAGCCTTTCGGATATCCTCGAGCTCCTCCCCGGAGACCTCCCGACAGGCGGCCTCGACCTCCTCCGGCAGGACGCGCATCCGCTCCCGCGGGCTGTCGTCGAACTTCCTCCCATAACGTATCAGGGCCTCGTCCCCATGGCGTCGGACGTCCTCCACAATCTCTCCCACCGCTTCGCGCAGCTGTCCGTCCGCCGAAGCGGGGCTCCCCTTCCCTGCCTTGATGACCTCCACGCCCAACGCCTCCTTTTGAGCAGGTATTTTATCATGCTAATTCAACAAATCAAATTGCGGAAAGAAATATTTGCGGAGAAACATTACGGCGCGTTCTCTTTTTCCGTTCCTGAAGCGACGTTCGTGTCGCATCTCCTGCCGGATTTCGTCCTTTTTCGGATGCCCTCGTCGGTAAAAAACTGCATGAAGGAGTCGGGCTCAAGTCCTACAATATACGCATCATCGATGAAAACGGCTGTAATCCAATTTGGAGGTGCTTTTGTCATGTTGCGTTCCGGTTCGAGATACAAGCGTTATACGGGGGCCGTATTGGCCGTGCTTCTGGCCCTGGGGGCCGTCCAGGTTGGGACGGCTCAGGCCGCGTCCGACGCGGCGTCCATGTCGCCCGTCGTCCCCATCGTAAAGAAGGCCTCTCCCGCCGTCGTGAACATCGACGTGGAGACCAGGGCCAAGCGTACTGCGGTCCCGTTTCCCTTCGACGACGATCCCTTCTTCCGGCAGTTCTTCGGCGACACGTTCAAGAACTTCACCCGATCCGTCCCCATGAAGGGACGCGGGTCCGGCTTCATCGTATCCAAGGAGGGACAGATTCTGACGAACAACCACGTCATCGACGGCGTGGACAAGATCACGGTCACCCTCTCCGACGGCAAGACCTATTCGGCGAAGGTCCTGGGCAAGGACCCCACCTTCGACCTTGCGGTCATTAAAATCGATCCCAACGAGGACCTTCCGGTCCTCGAGCTTGGGGATTCCGACGCCGTCGAGGTGGGGGAATGGGTCGTCGCCATCGGGAACCCCTACGGCTTCGAGCACTCCGTGACGGCGGGCGTCATCTCCGCGAAGAACCGCAGCATCCACGCACAGGACGTGAACTTCGACGGGTTCCTCCAGACGGATGCGGCCATCAACCCCGGCAACAGCGGCGGTCCTCTGCTCAACATGGAGGGGCAGGTCGTGGGCATCAACACGGCCATTCTTCCCTATGCCCAGGGGCTGGGCTTCGCGGTGCCCGTCAACATGGCCAAGCAGATCATGGGCGACCTCGTCTCCTACGGAAAGGTGAAGCGCGGCTGGCTGGGCATCTCCGTTCAGAACCTGACGCCCGAGATCGCGGAGGCCTATGGCGTCAAGGCCAAGAACGGCGTGATCGTCGGCGATGTCTTCCCGGACTCCGCGGCCGAGAAGGCCGGCCTGATGCGCGGCGACGTGATCACGGCTATCGACGGGGAGAAGGTCAAGGACGTACAGTGGTTCGTGAACCGGATTCGCTCGCTGGCTCCGGGGTCCACCCTTCCGATAGAGGTGGTGCGCGACGGGAAGACGATGAGCTTCAAAGCTCAGCTGAACGAGAGGCCCAACACCCAGAACGGCGAGGAGGAACCGTCCGACGATCTGTCCGAGAGCACGAGCGACGTGCTTGCCAAGGTCGGACTGGGGGTTGCGCCCCTGACGAAGAACCTGAGCAGAAAGTACAACCTGGAGGTCCAGAACGGCCTCGTCGTCGTGGGCGTCAAGGACGGGTCGTCCGCCCAGATATCGGGAATCCGCGAGGGCGACCGTCTGCTTCAGGTGAACGGCAGAAAGGTCGAGACCCTCGAGGACCTGGACGGGGCCATGAAACGACAGTCCAAGGCCGTTGTGCTGCTGATCGACAGGGGCGGCAAGACCTTCTTCGTCTCGCTCCAGGCGGACGAGGAAAAATAGCGAAAAGAAATTTATCAATCCCCCCGAGCAAAAGGCCCTTGAGGATGATACGTTGTCCTCAGGGGCCTTGTTCCACATTGTGAATCATTCCTGTACTGCGTGGCCGAAGGTATCCTCAAGCAGGCACTGCGGACCACGGGTGGATTGGAATTTGTGAAGGGCCATATCATGAGAAATGCAGTCATCTATATCCATGGAAAAGGTGGAAGTATAAAAGAAGCGTTTCATTATCGATCACTCTTTACAGACAGCGATGTGATGGGTTTCGATTACAAGGCGCGATCACCATGGGAGGCGAAAAAAGAATTTCCCGGGTATTTTGATCGCACCTGCAGAGATTATGAATCTGTAAGGATCGTTGCAAACAGTATCGGCGCATTTTTTGCCATGAGCGCTCTGTCCGAGATGCGGATAGAGAAAGCCTACTTCATTTCCCCTGTCGTGAACATGGAAAATTTGATTGCAAACATGATGACGTGGGCGAATGTAACCGAGGAAGAGCTTCGTGATAAGGGTGAAATCGATACTTCCCTTGGGGAAACGCTCTCATGGGAGTATCTTTGTTATGTAAGGGAACATCCTGTCCATTGGACGGCGCCGACGCATATTCTGTATGGCGCAAAAGACAATCTGACGCCTCTCGAAACAATCTCCGCGTTCGCGAATCAAATCGGCGCAACGCTTACCATTATGGAAAATGGGGAGCATCGGCTGCATACGGAAGAGCAGATGCGTTTCATTGATGATTGGATACAACGCTTCAATCAAGATAGCGTGTAAAAACGGATATGATGAATTGACAAACGGAACGTATGCCCCTGAGGAGGATGTATTGTCCTCAGGGGCTTTTTTTCGTGTCAGCTCGCGCGCTCGCCGAATCCCGTCAATCCCGCTCCAAGGGCCTCATGCTTTGAGCCCTTTTCGATACTCCGACTCCAGCGACACCCCGTCGAAGGTCCCCATGCGGTTCATCACGGCCAAGGCGTCGTCCACCACCTGCATGGCGATGGGACAGCCCGTCCCCTCCCCCAGCCTCATCCCGAGGTTCAAAAGCGGGGTCAGCCCCAATGCCCGGGCCGCAACCGCATAGCCGGGCTCGCTTGAGAGGTGTGAGGCGATCATGAACCCCTGCGAGAGCGGGGAGAGCCTCGCGGCCAGAAGGGCCCCGGCGATGGAGATGACCCCGTCGACGAGGACGGGCAGACGGTGGACCGCCGCCCCGAGAAAGACGCCTGTCATTGCGGCGATGTCCAGACCCCCGACGCAGGAGAGGATATCGATGGGATCGTCCGGGTTCGGGTGGTGAAGTTCCAGCGCCTCCCCGATCACGCGTTTTTTTCTGGCGAACGACTCGTCCGTCAAACCCCCGCCCCGCCCCACGGCGTCGTCCGGATCTTTCAGGCCCAGCGCGGCCATGATGCAGGCCGCCGCCGGTGTGGTGTTGCCCATCCCCACCTCGCCGACGCCCATAATCTGATACCCCTCGGCCTTTGCCTCTCCGACAAGGCCAATGCCCAGCTCCACAGCTTGGGCCGCCGTCTCCGTCGTCATGGCCCGTATGCGCGCGAAGTTCTCCGTGCCATTGGGCATCAGTCGATGCGTCGCGTCGATGCATGGGTGCGGAGCCAGGTCCCGTACCCCCAGGTCGAACAGGCGAAGCTTGACCCCGACGTGGCTGCAGAGCACGTCGATGCCGCATCCGGCCCTGTTGGCGTAGAACTCCATCAAGGCCCTCGTGAAGTAGTGCGGCGAGCCGGACACCCCTTCCTCGTAGACCCCGTGGTCGGAGCCGAAGAGGAAATGGATCTTCCGGTCCGCCGTGTTGTGGAGCTTCCCGGTGATGCCCGCGATGCGGATGGCGATGGCCTCCAGCTCTCCGAGGCTTCCGGCGGGCTTGAGAAGGCGGTCCTGATACTCCGCCGCCGTGGCCATCGAGTCCGCGTCGAGGGGACGGATGAGGCTCAGGGCCTCGGCCAGAGAGAGGGGCTCTTTCATTTCGTTCATCGTGCTCTTCCACTCCCTTTGTCTTTGCATTCCCCGTGTTCGGGGAATCCCTTTCGGTTCGATTTCCTCCGGCTTCTTCCGGGCTCCATCCCGTCAGTCCCTCCGAATTGTATAATACAAGGAAACGCTGATTTAATCCATGAAGCCTCCCGGTGGAACCCCAGCTTGCCTTTTTTGAGGAGAAATCTTGCCGGGACGCCGCTGTCTCGAGGCTGACGGTCCGCAGGCGAAGCGAGAGGCTCCCCTCTGGAGGCAGAGGTGTGGGGGGGAAGCCCCCATATCGATCGTGTAAGACAAGAAAATTGCAGATGCGGGGATTGACGTTCGGAGAATGGCGTATATGGATTTTGTCCTCATCTTGGGCACGGCTTTGCTGCTGGACGTTCTGCTGGGCGACCCGGGAAGACTGCCCCACCCCGTCGCCGGAATAGGACGAGTCATCGGTTTCTGGGAGGCGCGCCTCTACCCCGGGGAGGGGGAGCGGAAGGAGGGACGCCGGCGCGGTGCTCTCCTCTGTGTTGCCGTGCTGGCTACGACGGCCGCGTCCGTCGGCCTGCTCCTGTTGGGGGCCTCCGTTGCTCCCGGGGCTCTCTTCGCGGCGGAGGCTTATCTGCTCTACGCGGCGCTCGCGTGGCGCTCCCTGAAGGACGAGACCCTACCGGTCGCTGCGGCGCTCTTCCGGGGCGACCTCGACGCGGCTCGGTCGGCGCTGTCGCGCGTCGTCGGACGCGACACGGATGTTCTGGACGAGGCCGGCATGGTGCGTGCCGCCGTGGAGACGGTGGCGGAGAACTCCGTGGATGGGGTCCTCTCCGTGCTCTTCTTCGCGGCCCTGGGGTATGTTGCCGGGGGGTGCGTCGCGGCGGTGCTGAGCGTCTGGACCTTCAAGGCCGTGAGCACCTTGGACTCCATGGTGGGCTACGAGAACGAGCGCTATCGGGACTTCGGATGGGCGAGCGCGCGGCTGGACGACGTTTTGAACTTCCTTCCCGCGCGGATCGGAGGGGTGGCTGCGGTGTTGGCCGGGGCCTGCCTGGGTTACCCCCTCCTGCGGGGCCTTCGCGTCCTTCTGAGAGACCGGAGGAAGCACAGGAGCCCCAACAGTGCGCACGGCGAGAGCGCCTTCGCGGGACTCCTGGGCATCCGGCTGGGCGGAGGCGGCATCTATGGACGGGTTTTAGAGGAAAGGCCCTGGCTTGGCGACGCCGTGCGGGAGCCCGAGCCCGAGGACATCCTGAGGGCCCACGCCCTGCTGGACGCCGCCGTTGCGCTGTTCGTGCTGCTGACCCTCCTTGCCCTGCACGGCCTGGCCTGAGCGGAACACAGGAGGAAAGGAGCGCGTTATGACACAGCCCGAGGCAAGTTTCTCACGTCGTCCGCACGGCGCGAACCCCGAGAAGCTGTATGCGGCGATGGGGCTCCCCATGCCGGAGCGCATCGTCGACTTCAGCGTCAATACGAACGTCCTGCCCTCCCCCGTGATGCCGGAGATCGATCTGATCCGCTGTCTGTCCGAGTATCCCGACGACGACGCCCTTGCGCTTCGGACGCTCGTGGCGGAGCGCGAGGGACGTTCCCTCGACGAGGTGCTCTTCACCAACGGCTCCAACGAGGCCCTCTATCTCCTGGCCTCCCTCTTCGTCGGAATGACCGCCGCGGTGCTCCAGCCGGCTTACGGGGAGTATCGGCGGGCGCTCGAGGCCTTCGGGGTGCCGACGGCCGACATCTTCGACCTGCGGGACGTGGAGGGGAAGGCCCTCGTCTTCGTCTGCAACCCCTGCAACCCCACGGGGAGCTGCATCCCCTTTGGGGAACTGGAGGCCCGCGCACGGGCAAACCCGCGCACGCTCTTCGCCGTCGATCAGGCGTATTCGGACTTTCTGCTTCCGGACGGCGAGGAGGTATCCCCTGATTTCGGCGCACTTCCCAACATCCTGCTCCTGCGGTCGCTGACGAAGCTCTACCACCTCTGCGGGGCGAGAATCGGGTACGTCCTGGCGTCCCGAAGCTGGGTCGATCGGCTCAAGGGACGCCAGCCGACCTGGAGCGTCAATGCCGTCGCGCAGGAGACGGTCCTGAGCTTCATGAAGGACGGGACCTGCGCCCGGAGGACGCGCGCCTTTTACGCGGCGGAGACGCCCCGTTTCATGGAGGCCGTGGCCCGCTCGGGATTTCGGGTGCGCCCATCGCGAGTGCACTTCTTCCTGATCGAGGTGGATGACGATGAGCGCGTCATTCGCGCGCTTCTGGAACGGGGGCTCGTGGTGAGGCATACGCGCAATTTCCCCGGCCTGGATGGAAGCTGCATCCGGGTGGCGACACGCATGCCCGACGAGAACGCCCTTCTGGTCCGGGCCCTCTCGGAGCTTGCCTGACGAGAGCGTTGCTTTGAGCCCGCGGGCTTGCCCGATAAGGAGGCAAAGAGCATGAAACCAGGAAAAAGAACCTTCCTCAAAGCCTGTTTTACAGCCTGTTTATCGTTGGTGGTATTGCTTGGGGTATACAGCGTACTGACCATTTCGGTCACCTCCGAGGAGAGCTCCCCTTCCGCAAGGATATCCCCGAGCGCCAGCGAAAGGGAAGCGGCCGAGACACCGCCACCTGCGTTGGAGGTGGACTTTCAAGGGACCCCCTTCTACATCGATTGTTCCGTCTCCGAAGAGGAGGACGTGTGGCGCGCGTTCCAGTGGCCCGACGGGCCTATCGGGGAAAACAGGCGTTTACGGTACAGATACAACTACGATTACGGCTATTCCCCAATAGAAATGTTCCCCGATATCTATTCCGAATGCCCTATTCTCCATGATGCAATTCGTCTAGACCCTTCGGACCGTTCTCTCGATATGGAGGGATGGAATAAGACATTTGCCAAGCCCGTCATCTACCTCTACCCGGAGGCCGAGACGGAGGTGACCGTGCGGCTGGAGTACAAGGGCAGGCTGACCTGCACCTACCCCGCGCCCGACCCCGACGGCGCGTGGCGCGTCACCGCGCGGCCCGACGGCACCCTCACCGACAGGCAGGGCCGGGAGTACAGCTACCTCTTCTGGGAGGGCGCGTCCGACGGAGCCCCGCCCGACTTCTCCAGGGGCTTCGTCGTCAGGGGCTCGGACACCGCCGCGTTTTTGCGCGAGAAGCTGGCGTACATGGGCCTCACCCCGCGCGAGTACAACGAGTTCATCGTCTACTGGCTGCCGCGGATGCAGGACAACCCCTGGAACCTCATCGCCTTCCAAGGGAGGAACTACACCGACTCCGCCCCGCTGGCCGTCACGCCGAGGCCCGACAGCATCCTCCGCGTCTTCATGGCCTACCGGCCCCTGGCCGCTCCCATCGTCGTCCCCCCGCAGGAGCTGATGCCCTTCGTTCGCAGGGGCTTCACCCTCGTCGAGTGGGGCGGTCAGGGGCCGGACGGGACGGTTCGGTAGAAAAGAGGATAAGAGCATGAAACCAGGAAAACAAACGTTCCTCAAACCCTGTCTTACGGTCCTTTTGCTGTTGTGGGCGTTGCTGGGGGTCTGGAGTATAAGGGGCCTTTCCCCCAATGTCGATTGGCCTCTTTCGGATTACTCGGGCTACCCGTGCAAAATATTTATTCGACCACAAGAGAATCGTGAATGGATGCGCTATAACGTGTCCGTAGATTATACTCAGCAAAAATTTTATATTTATGATGGGCAAAAAGGAGAATGGAAGCCCCATGATCTTCTTAACGAACATCCACAATACCAAATTTTTATCCGGGACAGGGAAAATACGTTGCACATAAAAAACGGGGAGATACCGACTTTGAGTTTTATCCTAACATCAAACTCGACATTTCCATCTCCAATCGGGTATCCCGAGCTATCTCTTGTTCTAGAGCTAGAGGAGGATGAACCCGAAGGGAACGTCTATAAGCCCGTCATCTACCTCTACCCGGAGGCCGAGACGGAGGTGAGCGTGAGGCTGGAGTACCAAGGCAGGCTGACCTGCACCTACCCGGCGCCCGACCCCGACGGCGCGTGGCGAGTCACCGCGCGGCCCGACGGTACCCTCACCGACAAACAGGGCCGGGAATACAGCTACCTCTTCTGGGAGGGGGCGTCCGACGAAACACACCCCGACTTCTCCAGGGGCTTCGTCGTCAGGGGCTCGGACACCGCCGCGTTTTTGCGCGAGAAGCTGGCGTACATGGGCCTCACCCCGCGCGAGTACAACGAGTTCATCGTCTACTGGCTGCCGCGGATGCAGGACAACCCCTGGAACCTCATCGCCTTCCAGGGGAGGAACTATACCGACTCCGCCCCGCTGACCGTCACGCCGAGGCCGGACAGCGTCCTGCGCGTCTTCATGGCCTACCGGCCCCTGAATGCCCCGGTCTCCGTCCCCCCGCAGGAGCTGACGCCCTTCGTCCGAAAGGGCTTCACCCTCGTCGAGTGGGGCGCCCAGGGGCCGGACGGGACAGACCGATAAGAAAAGTTCCAGCAAGCTCCGCCCCGGTAATCCCGAGCGGGACCGGTTCCTGCATCTCTATCGGAGCAGACCGGTCACAGGGACTGGTCCCGGATGAAGCTCGGCCAGGAATCCTCGATCGAAACCTCATAGGCCTCGAAGACGGTCAGGTCGGAAGCGTCGTCGACGTGCACCACGTCCTCAAAGCCTCCGAGCACCTCGGCCCCCGTCCAGTTCTCCACGTCAAAAAATCTGTTGCGCGAATAGACGACGCTCATCATGACCTCCCAGGCATCAGCCCGCAAGACGGGACACGGCCTCCTCGCGCCCCAGGGCGAGCAGGACAAGCGGCAGCGCGGCCCCCCGTTCCCCTCCCGTCAGCAGGAGCCTCAAGGGATGGAAGAACTCCTTTCCCTTCATTCCCCGTTCCCTCATGAACGCGCGCAGCAGGCCGTTCAATTCCTCCTCGGTCCAGGGCTCCAGCTTCCCCAGGGCGGATGCCAGGATCGGCATCCACTCCGTCCTCTCGCCGGTCGGCCGCTCCACGAGAAACGCCAGGGCCTGTTCCAGCTCCCCCGTAAGGGGATGCTCGTCCAGGAGGTCCCCTATCAGGACATCGAGCCGGTCCCCAAGGACCTCGAACCGGGGGTCCCGCTCCGCAATCTCCTGCCGGACGCGGGCCGTCCCCCTTCGGCGCATCGCCTCCCTCTGCCAGTGCAGCAGGTGGGACTCGTCGTGCAGGGGGGAGGAGCGGGAGATGCGATCAAGCGAAAAAGCGCCGGCGAGCGACTCCAACGAGAACGGGGAGACGGAGTCCCCGGGGGACCAGCTCAGGGTCGCCAGATAGGCGACAAGCCCCTCGGGAAGGAAACCCCGCTCCCGGTACTCCCGAATGGAGGTCGAGCCCGTCCGCTTGCTGAGCTTCTGCCGGTCCGCCGACAGGATCATGGGGATGTGCGCAAAGACGGGACGGGGGCAGCCCAGCCGGTCCAGGATCGCCAACTGGCGCGCCGTGTTGGGGACGTGCTCGTCCCCCCGCACCACATGCGTGATCTCCATCGCGAGGTCGTCCACGGCGGAGGCGAAGAGGTAGGTGGGCATGCCGTCGCTCCGCTCCAGGACGAAGTCCCCTATGGTCCCCGCCGGGAAGACCTGACGGCCCCGCACCGCGTCCTCGAAGACGATGGACTCGCTCCCCAGCGCGAAACGCCAGCACGGTTTTTCACCGGAGGCGATGCGGCGCTCGGCCTCTCCGGAGGATAACGCCCGGCAGCGCCCGTCGTAGCGCGGCGGCTCGCCTCGGGCCGCCTGATCCCGGCGCAGGGGCTGCTGGCCGAGCAGGGCGCCGGCCCGGCGCAGGGCGCCGAGCCGTTCGTCCGAGCAGAAGCAGGGGTAGACGGCGCCCGCCTCGCGAAGCCTGAGCATCCATTCCGCATAGAGGCCAAGGCGTTCGCTCTGCCGACAGGAGACGCCTCCGGGGCCATCCGGCCCCTCGTCCCAATCCAGCCCGAGCCAGCGAAGGTCCTCCATCAGCTTGAACTCGAACTCCCTGCGCGAGCGTTCCGCGTCCGTGTCGTCGATCCTAAGGACAAACCGGCCCTGCCCCCCCGCCGAGCGGGCGAGCAGGAAATTGAAAAGCGCTGTCCGGGCCCCTCCGATGTGGAGCTCCCCCGTGGGCGAGGGGGCGAAGCGCGTCCGGATCACTCCCCCACCCCCTCGCGGGCCAGGGTCGCGGCCGCCCAGCAGGTCATGGAGCGTCCCAGGCCGGGGTCGTCCGTCCCCTCCGCGGACTTCGCCTTGAGGTTGACGCAGTTCGGGCCGCCGGGGTTCAGCAGAGCTGAGAGCCGGGACCGCATCTCGGGCAGGTGGACGTTCAGGCGCGGGATCTGGGCCTGAATCACCGCATCCACCCAGACGACGTTCCATCGCTCCTCCCGGACCCTCTCCACGACGCGCCGCAGCAGCTCCATGCTGTCCGCGTTCCGATAGGCCCCGTCCGAGGCGGGGAACAGATTGCCGATATCCGGCAGACCCGCCGCCCCAAGCAGGGCGTCCGAGACGGTATGGGCCAGGAGATCCGCGTCCGAGTGCCCGAGAAGCCCCAGGGGGGAGTCCTCGATGCGGACCCCTCCCAGGATCAGCGGACGCTCCGGAACCAGGCGGTGCACGTCGTACCCCAGGCCGGTACGGACCGCCGCCCCTCCGCGCTCACGGGCCAGAGCCCTCGCCACGCGCAGGTCCTCCGGCCACGTAACCTTGAAATTCAAGCGCTCCCCCTCCAGACATCGAAGCTCCAGCCCCGCGGCAAGCCAGGCCTCGGCCTCGTCCTTGACGGACGCCCCGTACCTCTCCAGGACGGACGCCAGCCTTTTGCGAAAAAAGGACTGGGGCGTCTGGGTCGTGAAGAGCCCCTCACGGTCCACGGCGCCGACGCAGCCCCCCGCGTCAATGCACTTGACCGCCTCGGCGACCGGCAGAACGGGGACGGCCCCGAATCGCTCGTCCGTCGCCTCCATCAGTTTTTTCAGCAGGGCCCCGCTCACGAGGGGACGGGCCGCGTCATGCACCATCACGTAATCGCAAGAGCAGGCCGCAAGGCCGTTCATGACGGACTCCGGCCGCGAGGTCCCCCCCTCGGCCAGACGGAGCGGGACGGGACCGGACTCGGGCCAGGGCTGAGGGGCAACCTCGCCGCGGGGAAGGACCAGGACGATTTCCGCGATCCCGTCGCGCCACAGGGACGCCGCCAGGTCCGCACTCCAGCGCCACAGCGGCCGCCCCTCCAGGAGCCGGAACTGCTTCCTCTCCCCGCCGATGCGGCTCCCGCTTCCTCCCGCAACGATCAGAAACGAAAAATGCTTCACGGTCTCGCCCTCATGCTCTCATCTTCGTTATCTCGTCTTCGTGAGCCCGTCCTTACGGTTCCGTACCCGTCAGTCCCGCAGGGCCGTCGTCCGGGACTCGAGCGCCGTATGGAGCGTCATGCGGTCCGCAAACTCTATGGAGCCTCCGACCGGAAGCCCGAAGGCAAGGCGCGTGACCCTGAGCTTCCCACCCGACTTCTCCTCCGGGCCGTCGAGCCCCCGCAGGATGTCCAGAAGGGCATAGTAGGTGAGGTCGCCCTCCATGCGGGGGTTCGTCGCGATGATGACCTCCTCGGCCCTCAGGTCCCGGATGTGCCTCAGAAGGAACTCCACGCTCTCCGGGCTCAGGTCCTCGTCGTCGAACGGGGAGACCCTGCCCCCCAGCACGTGATAGAGCCCGTTGTAGATGCCGGCCTGTTCGAAGGAGACAAGGTCGTCGATGTTCTCCACGACGCAGAGCGTCCTGCGGTCCCGCAGGGCGTCGCGGCATATCGGACAGGGATCCCCGTCCGATATGTTTCCGCACTCGCTGCAGGTGTGGAGGTCGTCCTTGAGGGAGGCGATGCCCGCGCCAAGCTCCCTGAGCTGCGCGGCGTCCTGTTTCAGAAGGTAGAAGACCATCCTCCGGGCGCTCTTGTTCCCCACGCCCGGAAACTTCGTGAAATGAGAGATCAGGCGGGCGATCGGGTCCAAGGAGCGCGCCCTAGAAGCCCAGCCCCAGCGAGCCCAGGGCTCCGGTGACGGCGCCCATCCGGGCGTTCGCCAGTTCCTTGCTCTTCAGCAGCCCCTCGTTGACCGCCGCGGTCACCAGGTCCTCCAGCATCTCCCGCTCCTCGGGTTTGATCACCTCGGGGTCGATGCGGATCTCCACCAGGGCGCCCTGCCCCGTAAAGACGGCCTTGACCATCCCGCCTCCGACGCTGGCCTCGACGGTCTCCTCCCCGAGCTTCTCCTGGATCTCCATCATCTGGGCCTGCATCCTCTGGGCCTGCTTCATCATGTTGTTCAGCTTCACCTGCGAAAACCTCCTGAGTTCATACGGGGACAACGCCCCCATGTTAATTTTAATGATGATATCCCGTCCTCGCCAGGATCGAAAAGGCGCGGTACAGCTGCTCGGCGAGGAAGAGAAAACACATCTCGTGCGTAAACGTCATGCGGGAGAGGGACAGGAGGGCGTCGGCCCGGTCCCCCAGCCCGCGGCTCGTGCCCCAGGGGCCGCCGACGACCATCACCACGCGTCCCGCCGTCGCCTCCATCCTCTCGGAGAGAAAGGAGGCCAGCTCCCGGCTGGATCGTTCCGTCCCGTCCTCCCGGAGCAACACGACGCAGTCCCGAGGCCGGATGCGCTTCAAGAGCTCCTGCCCCTCGCGCTCGACCGCCTCCGCCGGCCGGGCGGCGGCGACGTCGGGCACCCGCTCCACGCCGACGAGCCCCGCGGGCCGAATCCGCGCCAGATACTCGTCCGCCAGGGAGGCCAGCCTTTTCTCCCTGGGCCTGCCGACGGCCAGGACGACGATCTTCATTTTTACGTCGTGACGTCGCGCTTGCGCCGCGCCGAACCTGCGCTCAGCGAGGCGCCCCTCTCCCGTACAGCCCCAGGCGCGTCGCCAGGACGCGGAGGATGAAGGACGCCAGCCTCAGGTCCCGACTCCAGCGGCCCGGCTCCTGACAGAGCCGGTAGAACCATTCCATCCCGATCCTCTGCACCAGGGCCGGAGCCCGGGAGAGGCGGCCGGCAAACACGTCGAAAGCGCCCCCCACCCCTACCGCCAGGAGGCCGCCCAGTCGTTTTTTATGAAGCGCAACCCACTTCTCCTGCCGGGGGAGGCCCATCGCAACCAGGAGGATGCGCGCGCCGCTCGACGCGACGG
>NZ_CALIAA010000246.1 GCF_938040765.1 uncultured Fretibacterium sp. | reverse complement strand
GGTCCAGCGTCAACTCCTCCTGCGCAGACGCCTCGAACGCGCACCTCAGAAGATGGCGGTGCACCTCCTCAAATCCCCTCAGCGCCTCATTCGATGCCGGGACAAAGGAACGGCCATGACCCCGCTCCCGGTCCTCCGATTCGTTATGAAAACAGCTGGCGTAGTCCCGGGCCGACGTCGGAGATGGAAACGGCAGAGAGACTTTCTTCAGCCCCGCCTGCTCCTTCAAAAACTTCAGGTGTTCCACGGCTCTGCCGCCGCTGAGGTTCAGCAGGACCATCGACAGAAGCTGCTCGGAGTCCCGGTACCCTTTGTCCTTCCTGATTCCTATGAAAGTATCGATGACTTCGTCAAGATGGAGCCGATTCCAAAGTTCGATAACGGGGAAAAGGCCGGCAAAAGGGGTGATGTCCTGCATCTTGTCCGTCGTCTTAACCTCGATTTTTGGTCGTCTGTATGGCATAATGGTCTTCGCACCTCGCAGGTGATGGCTTATTGTTTGGTGACTTAAGCTTAACACTGTTTTTACAAACAGTCCCTGCAAGGTGCTGTTTTTTTGCCCGCGGGTTGGGGTCTTTCCCAAATCCACGGGAACGCAAAGCGCGGGCAAAGTAAAGGGCCAGGCAGAGGAAAAGTTTTAAAAAATGAGCTCTGTACCCCTCCTCTGCCTTCAAATACGGAAATATCTTCCCGTTCTCACAATAACCCCGTCAGCGTGAGCTCGCACCCACACCCCCTCTCGGCTATTGGCCCAGCGTTCTCCTGCTCATTCCAGCGAGATAGCCAATTTCTTGAGCTTCCGGTACGCTCCCAGAAACCAACTCCCCACAACTCCCCCTTTCACCTGCAGCACAATGCGGCGCGCATGGCGCACCATACGCCCTATGCTCGTGTAAAACAAAAATCGCAGCGTCCTGGGACGGTAACTCCTCAACGCTTCAGGCAGAAGCAGACGCTTTAACAAACTGTGCAGCGACAGAGACAGCACCGACACATTCCACCAGAACGCGTTCGACCCAAATCGGTGCGAGATGACGTGCCCGCCGGCCAGGTCCTCCTTCAGGATACGGTGCACTTCCTCTGACTTGCCGCACCGCTCACGATACCACCGGATTACCGCTCCTCCCTCCCAATCCAACAGGTTCGTCACGATACCAAACACCTTGTATACGTGGCCGCCAAGCTCCGTCAGATGCAGCTTCTTCACCCTGGCGTTCTCAGACTCCAGGTCGTCGATCAGCTCCGGTATGAACAGCTGCCGTGAGTCCTGCAGCTCCTGAGACAGTCGGAGCTTCTTTCCCGATCCCTCCAACTCGAATGCCTCGCGAATGGCAAGAAAACGGTACGTCGGACCCTTCTTGTCGAGACTCAAAGACTGTGGCGCATAGACGACCTCCGCCCATTCCTGGCCGTTGCCCAAAGGGCGCCAATCCTTCTCACAAACTGCCTCCACCGCCTCCCTGAAATCCCTGTATACAGGACACGAGATCGCAAACTCGATCACCCCGAAACGCGCATCCTGACCCTCCGCCAGATAGCGCAAAAGACGCGTCTGGTAACCCGCACTGTCCGAACGGTACCTCACCTTCCTCACTCCCGCAGGAAGATGCGCCAGTACCCCCTGCAGCTGCTCCAGCTGTCCGTGCCCAGGCTTCACATTCCCGTCCCGGTATTCCGTCGCCACAGGCAGGTCGTACTCCGGACAGTACACGTTCAACGCCTCATAACTCCGTTTCCCCTGGTAGTTGTACAACGCCCCGCTCGTCTCCGTCTCGATGAACGTCGCGTCCTGGTCCAGCGTCAACTCCTCCTGCGCAGACGCCTCGAACGCGCACCTCAGAAGATG
>NZ_CALIAA010000245.1 GCF_938040765.1 uncultured Fretibacterium sp. | reverse complement strand
CCAAAGAGAAAGACCGTCATGACCAAAGCAGCGGGCATACAGCCCTTCAGCAGGTTCATCGGCGATACAACAGCAAGTATCGTCCCCGACGCCATGTCCCAAGGCGTTGCCAAAAGGTTGCGCACGTCTTGGGCATCCGGAAGTCTATGCATTACCTCATAAAAAACATGATACGAGGCATTCAACAAAAACCAGGCACCCCACTGAAGAACGCTCCCCACTTTTGGAACGCTACCCAGAAGGACCAGAAATGCCGCGGAGACGCTCAGCAGAATCAAGGAGTGAACAGCCAGGCGTAAGCCCCCTAAAGCCCAGGAATGATACTGAACGTAAAGAATCAACTGGTCGGCATATGCTTGATGAAAGTAGCAAAGATCAATCAAGGCACTCAGAAAGCAGAACAAAAAACACAAAACAAAATTTTTCTTCACGGAACTGGCTCCTCCTGATGTGTATTCAAAATACCTTTCGCATACTGGGGTTAGTGGCTGATCGCTTCTCTCCAATGATTCATAAAATTGCTTTTCTCAACCATTTTCCTCAACTGCGTTTTCTCCAGGCCGGCAGATCAACGTTCGAATATCCCGGTTCACATGAAATCCACGCAATGCACGTTTTGCCGCGGTGATTCCACGAAGTACGGAGACCACATCAAAACTGCGAGCTCTTCTCAGAAGCCTGAGGGCCGCCGCGAGCATGAACAGCTTGAACTTGACCTTCAGCCACAGGAGCCTCGGGCCTCGTACGTCGTCGTAGAGGCAATCGAACAGCAGATGAAAATTGTACCACTTGGAGGCCGCCATGTTGGCGACGTTCAAGCGGGCGCCGCCGGCAGCATAATGCCTCAGGGTTCCCGAAACGGCATTCTTCAGTTTCCTGCCCATTTTTCTATGCAGGTAACAGGATAAAGCCGAATCCTCCCCCAGAGCATACCCCCCAAAGCGCTGAAACTCCTCGGGGAAACGAAGTCCGAGCTCCCCAAAGACCTCTCTCCGAAAGGCCATCCCGCATCCGCTCAGCCAATCCACGTCAATGCCGTGCGGTTCGGGGCAGGTCCCACGATTGTAGAGATAAGAGGTCATGACACGGGACCTGGATGAAACACGGAGTTTCTTTTGAACCTCTTTCGTGCCGTCTCCTTTCAGGACCGGAGCATGCGGGACATTGACGCCCCAAACATCCTCGTTCTCAAATGTCTGAAGAACCCCCTCCAGAGCGTCCTGCGACAACTCGCTGTCGTCATCGATAAACAATACATAGCGCACGGAAGGGATATGCTCCAGGACATGGTCCACCGCATCGTTGCGCTGCGAGGTCAATCCGGGACGGGGCGCCTCGAAATACCGAATGGGAAAAGTCCAAGCGCCATCCTCCGCCGCCCTTCGGGTCCGATCGTCGTCGCTGGCGTCCCAGACCACGCAGACAAAATCCCGAAACGCCGAACGCTCCAGACTGGCGAGCGCATATCTCTCGATCGCTTCACTACGGTTCTTCGTGGCGATGATCACAGCCAGGGGAACGGTCAGCATCTCTCTCCTCAATCCCATCCCATTCAATCCCACCATAAACTTCCCTGCTCGAAGAGAGACCTCACGCAAGCAGGGGCGCTTTCACTGCAACGATGTCAGTATAGCATTACAGGAGGCACAGCCGGGACAATCTGTCGGGGGGAATCAAGACAGGCGGTACGGACGAGCCTAAAAAACGAAAAACGACCTTCTTCTCCAGTCCGCTCAATAACGGATGTGGGGCGATTCCGATTCTAAATCGTTAGTAGGCAAGGCGAGCAAAAACAACGCAGCATACGAATGACTTAGAATCGGAATAAGGGAGCATGGCCGTTCGGCCATGCTCCCGGGAAAAACATGCTTTACTCCTCCTCTTCCTCCTCCTTGTGGGCCGCGATGACCTTCTTGGATATCTCGGCCGGGACCTCCTCGTAGTGGGAGTACTCCATGGAGAAGCTACCCTGTCCCGAGGTCATGGAGCGCAGCACGATCGCGTACCGGAACATCTCCGCAAGCGGGGCCTGGGCCTTGACGAGCTGGAGCCGGCCGTGGGCCTCCATGCCCATGATGCGGCCGCGGCGGCTGTTGAAGTCCCCCATCACGTCGCCCATGTACTGATCCGGGACGGTGACCTCGACGTTCATGATAGGCTCCAGCAGCACGGGAGAGGCGTCCATGATCCCCTTTTTGAAGGAAAGGCGCGTCGCCAGCTTGAAGGACATCTCAGAGCTGTCGACGTCGTGGTACGAGCCAAAGTAGAGCTCCGCGCGGAAGTCGACCACCGGGAAGCCCGCCAGGGGCCCCTTGACCATGTACTCGCGCAGCCCCTTCTCGACCGCGGGGATGAAGTTGCGCGGCACCGCGCCGCCCACGACGCTGTCCACGAACTCGAACCCGGCCCCCCGCTCGAGCGGGCTGTAGCGGATGTGGACGTCGCCGTACTGCCCGTGCCCTCCGCTCTGCTTCTTGTGCTTGCCCTGGGCCTCCGCGGTCTTTCGGATGGTCTCGCGGTAGGGAACCTGCGGCGTCCGCGTCTCCAGCTCGATTCCGTAACGCTCCTTCATGCGGGCCAGGACGATGTCGATGTGCAGGTCCCCCATCCCGGACAGCACGTTGTCGTGCGTCTCCGGGTTCTTCTCGAAGGTGAGTCCGCGGTCCTCGTCCAGGGTCTTGGATATGGCGTTGCCCAGCTTATCCTCGTCCGCACGGCTTTTGGCGATGACCGCCACGCTGTAGACAGGGCTGGGATACTCGATCTTCTCGAACTGACAGGAGGAACCGCCCTTGACGGCCAGGGTGTGCCCGACCTTCGTGCTCTGGAGCTTGGGGATCGCGACGATGTCGCCGGCGATGACCTCCTTGACGTCCTTTCCCTCCTTGCCGCACATCAGCTTGAAGGAGCTGATGCGTTCGTCCTCGCCCTTCTTGACGTTGAAGATGTTGTTCCCCTCCGAGGAGAGGGTCCCCGAATAGACGCGGATGAACGAGAGCTTGCCCACATAGGGGTCGACCATCACCTTGAAGCAGAGGGCGGAGAACGGAGCGGCCGCATCCGGAGCGACCTCGACGGTCTTGTCCCCATCCAATGCCTTGGCCGCCCCGACGTCCGTGGGGGAGGGGAAGTAATCCACGATGAAATCCAGAAGCTGATGAACGCCGATGTTCAGGGCTGCGGACCCCGCCAGGACCGGCATGACGCGCCTGGCGACGATGGCCGCGCGGAGCGTCCGGGCAAGGTCGGCGTCGGAGACGGCTTCTCCCTCGAGATAACGCTCCATCAGGGCGTCGTCCATCTCGACCGCCGCTTCCACCAGGGCCTCCTTTGCGGATGCCGCCGCGTCCGCCATGTCGGCGGGGACGTCGCCCTCCGTGAATTTTCCGCTGCCGTCCGTGACGTAGGTATAGGACTTCCCCCTGAGGACGTCTACGATTCCCTTGAAATGCTCCGCCGAGCCGATGGGCAGGAATACGGGAAGCGCGTTTTCCGAGAACTGTTCCCTTATATCCGCCAGCACTTTGTCGAAATCGGCGTTCTCGCGGTCCATCTTCGAGATGCAGAAGACGACGGGCTTATGGTTGTCCAGGGCGTACTCCCAGGCGCGGCCGGTCTGGACCTCCACCCCGCCCACGGCGCTGACCAGCAGCAGCGACGTGTCCGAGACGCGGATGGCGGCGCTCATCTCGCCCGCGAAGTCCGCAAAACC
>NZ_CALIAA010000244.1 GCF_938040765.1 uncultured Fretibacterium sp. | reverse complement strand
GCATCCTCGCCTCCTGGGACGCGCTGAGGAGGGCGGCGAACAAACGCTATTGGTTCCCGGGGCTGCTGGGTTCGGGGCGAAGCTGAGGCCGCGGGTTTGTCGAGGGGCTGCTTCCGCGCCGCTTTTTTATCCTGATCGGGAGGTCTCCATGACGCAGATTGCCATCTCCAACCTCACCTTCGCCTATCCGGGCGCTCCGGCTCCGCTTTTCAAGGAGCTTTCGCTCCGGATCGACACGGACTGGAAGCTGGGGCTCGTCGGCCGAAACGGGCGCGGCAAGACGACGCTGCTGGATCTGATCCAGGGGAAATACGAATATCAGGGGACGATAACGCCCCGTCTTCAAACCCGGCGATTCCCCGCTCCATCCGTGGACGAAGAGAGGGATGCTCTGGCTCTTCTGGACTCACGCTGTCCTGACCGGCCGCTCTGGGTTCTGAAGCGCGAGCTCTCCCGTCTTCAGTGCCCGGAGGAGATCCTGTCTCGTCCTTTCAAGACGCTTTCTCACGGTGAACGCACCAAGGTGCTTCTGGCGTCCTTGTTTCTGGAGAAGGATGTTTTCGCGCTCATCGACGAACCGACCGACCATCTGGATGCCGAGGCCCGTGCGGTCGTCGTCGATTATCTGCGATCCAAGCGGGGTTTCATCCTCGTGTCGCACGATCGGACGCTTCTGGACGACTGTGTTGACCATATTCTGGCCCTGAATCGATCCGGGGTGGAACTCCAGAAGGGGAACTTCTCCTCCTGGTTCCGTAACAGGGAGCTGCAGGACGGTATGGAACGGGACCTCAACGAAAAACTGGAGAGGGAGATGGGCCGGATGAAGGAGGCGTCCCGCCGCACCGCCGAATGGTCGGATCGGGTGGAGAGGAGCAAACGCGGCGCCTTGGACAAGGGGTTTGTCGGTCACAAGGCCGCGAAGATGATGAAACGGTCCAAGAATCTGGAGAACCGGCGCGAGGCTGCGATTGAGACCAAAAGGGGACTGCTCCGAAACGTTGAGACAACGCAGGCGCTTCAGCTGCGCCCTCTGCGGTATCATGCACAGAAGCTTGTCCGGGTCTCGGGCGTCTCGATCCGCTACGGCGATCACGTCGCCTGCCGGGATGTCGGTTTCGAGGTCGGGTGCGGCGAGCGCGTTGCCCTGATCGGGGGAAACGGAACCGGAAAGTCCAGCATCCTGAAGCTGATCGAGGGGAAAGACTTGGATTTTTGTGGAGAACTGCACCGGGCGTCGGGGCTCTCCCTATCCTGTGTGCCTCAGGATACCTCTTTCCTGAGGGGACGGCTCTCGGACTACGCAAGGCGAGAGGGGCTCGATGAGAGCTTGGTCCGTGCGCTTCTGGAAAAAATGGATCTCGTCCGGGAGAAGCTCGATGTCGATATGTCGGAGCTCAGCCAAGGGCAGAAGAAGAAGGTGCTGATCGCCGTGAGCCTCAGTCGGAGTGCCCACCTCTATATCTGGGACGAACCGCTCAATTTTGTGGACGTTTTTTCGCGTATTCAAATTGAAGAGCTTCTGCTGACGTTCAAGCCCGCGCTGTTGTTCGTGGAACACGATCGCGCTTTTGTCGGAAGGATCGCGACGAAAGTCATCACGATGCAGCCTACTGCTCCGAAGTCCTTTGAAAAAAAGTCCTTTGAAAGAACATCGTTCGGGGACAGTTCGAGGCATGAGGCCCCATGAAGGGAAACGAGGAAAAAACATGAAGAACGACCTGCGGCGCGCCGGGGTGCTGAACCTCGAGATGGAGGCCGCCACGGTCTT
>NZ_CALIAA010000243.1 GCF_938040765.1 uncultured Fretibacterium sp. | reverse complement strand
GGGGAAGCGTCCTTATTGCCAGCCTCATTATTATGTTGTTTCTGATGATCTTCGGTGGGGCCATGTTCATCTTTTCGTACTCGAACTACCGAAGTGCGGAGCGCCAGTTGGGGGTCATGAGGGCCCGCGCTGCCGCAAATGCTCTTTTGTTCTCTGTGGGCTCCGTCGTCTCGGACGACTGTGCGCGGCCAAAGGCATCCCGGGTCCTTCCGGTCTCCGATGGGTCGCCGCTTACCACGACCTTTCAGGATGGCTTGATCTCCGCCGACATGACCATCTCCTCCACGCGAGGGGAGCGCGTTTTCCTTTTGGAGTGTCTTGCCCGATATGGAGCCTGGCAGAGCGGAAAGAGGTCTCTTCAAATTGTCAGAATGTCCACGGGAGCGGGGGATGTGAGCGAATGGCTGTGGAAATGATGTGTAAAAAGAGGTTTACGGAGCGGGGCCGGGCTCGGGCGGGGCTGACGCTGGTGGAGGTGTTGATAGCGATCATCATCATCTCCGTGGCGATGGGGGCGGTGCTCAATGTCTTCTCCCATTCTCTGCGACTTACGGTTGAGACCTCCCGGCATTCCAGCGGTTTGATGCAGTCTTATGCGGCAGTGGAGCGGAATTTTTTCGTCAAGGACCTCTCCGGGGTTCCCAATGCCGCCCTCGCAGGCAAGCCGATCAATATCGTCTTTTCCGCGGGGGGGGCGTCGTCCACGACCTTGGAGATCAAGCCCTACAATGTGGGCGGCGACTGGCCGCTGCGGGTGTATCGCTTCTAGTGCGCGCTTCAAGGGGTTGGGGGATGACTGTTTTTGGATAGGGAATGGATAGGGAATAAGGAGGAAAAGCGATGCGCCGAAATAAGGGTATGACCCTTGTCGAAGTTCTTATTGCCATACTCATCACGGTGATTATCGGGGGAAGCTCGGTGCTCTTTCTCCGGTCGGGCCTGGATATGGAGAGGGCGGGTACGATCAGCGCCGAGAACCAGGAGAGCCTGCGCCCGCCGGTTTTGGGGCTGGCTCCGCTGGTCGAGCGCGCCAGCGCTCTGGAGATCCTGCCGGCGCTGCCAAACAGGGACTCCCTCAAGCCGGGGGAGATCGTGGCCTATGTTGCGGACTCTCAGAATTCCACAAAGCTGAACTCCTCCCAGAAGAACATGTACCTCCGCAGCAGGAGCGGGGACGTGCTGATCCCCGGCTTCTCCCACATCAAGTCCGTCCGGTTCGAGAAGGCCTCGCTTCCCTCCTCGGGGGGTTCGCCCTCCTCGGGAGATCAGGCCGTCCGGCTGACCCTGACGGCCGGCAACTCCGGGAAGGAGCTGGTTTACTCCACGGATGTGCGCTCCCTGAACCGCGCCCCCGTGGAGGGGTTGATCTCCGGGGACTTCCTGAAGATCGAGGGCGAGTATGCCTTTTACGATCCCTACATCACGGAGGCCGAGCTGAGTGGGGGAAAGGTCGTTTCCAAGGATATCTCCAATAAGGCCTCCCTTCCGGTCGGGACCAAGGTCGTCGGATACTTTGCCATCTTCGCGGGCGACCCCGCCGCGGAGGTCGAGTACGAGTGGCGTATCTACAGCAAAGATGTGGATATTTATAGGATGCAGAATTTTTCTGTGGTTGGAGGGCCGAAATCGGGGCCGAGCGGGGACTTCTCCGGCGCAAAATTCCCGAACCTGAAGAAGCACTATGAGGAAGCTCAGCGTTTTACCCATCTCGACCTGTCCCTCACGCCCCCGACCGGCACCACGGCCCACGCCACGCCGCCGCTCCTGCTGGAGCTGGAGGCCGCGATGGAGGGGAAGCATATTGCCCTGGCGGTCCGCCGCAGGGGATCGGAGCAGTGGTTCCAGAGCAAGAGCTACCTGATCGCAACCGGCCAGAACAGCGGGTTCTGGAGGGACCTGCTCGATGAGTTGCGCAAGGATCAGGGGAAAGTAGTGGACAAGGACCCGAAGACGGGTAAGGAGACGAAGTTCGAGAACGAGTTTGTCATTCCCGGAAAAAAATTCGATATGCAGTTTGGTAACGTCGACCCGACGACGCACGAGCCCCATCTTCGCCTCAGCGGGGATGGCGACACCGGCCGTGGTTTCCTGGCCAAGGAGCTCGACGAGAAGTACTTCAAGAGAAAGGCGGACGACACGCGGGACCCGGAGTTCTGCCTCGAGAACTACACCATGTGGGTGGACGCCATAGTCGAGACGCCGAAGGGAAGCAGTAGTACTTCCAATGCCCAGCCTTCGAAGGGGTGGGGGGTTTTTCTGAACGGCAACCTGCGGAAGATAAGGCCGGCGGCGGACAAGGCGCCGACGGACCACTTCCACTACGGATACTTGTTCCAGTTCGACCCGGGCGTGGAATTTATGAGCTTTGTGTATAATCAGATTGCGGATTACGTGCCTTATTTGTACAACAAGTCCCTTGGCAGGACCTTCCTGGCCCTTGACAACATGGAGAGTAGTCAGGGACAGAGGCCCATCAAAACTCAGGGAGTGGTCATGAGAAGGGTCGACGGCGACCAGCACGATGGAGGCGTCACTTATGGCATCGAGAAGGTGCACCGCTGGAAGGAAAAGAACGATGCCACGAGGAAGGACTTTGGCGACCTTCCGAACTGGGGAAATGACTGGCGGAAACGACTGAGGTATTATCTTTGGCGCGACGTCGCCTACAAGGGGGCGGGCAAGGTCTACGACCCCGTCGACAAACGAAACTATCAGAACAGTTTCGCTTACGTAGTTGCAAGTGATGACATCCACTCGATGCGCGATCAGCGGTTCATGGTGGAGATCAACCTGATCACGCAGACGAGCAGAAAGGCCGGCGGTTCCGGCACGGTGCCCGACCGGGTTTTTTGCCGTGTCCGCATCTACGATAAGCCCAGAAAATACAACCCGGCCACGAAGCAATGGGCCTTCCCCGAGGACACGGGCCGGTCGAAGGAGATGTGGTTCGGCATCGAGAGGGGCAAGGGGCTGAACTGGGGGCTTCCCTACAACGCGTCCTATAACCACGTCATGGGCTTTGTCCAGGGGGACATGATCTATGAGCCGAATGCGCTCCCAAACGAGAAGATCAGGAACCTAGTAAAGACGCAGTACTTTGGGGACGCCATAGGAAAGTTCTTCGGCCTTCGTATCTGGGCGGATAGCGACTTCGATGCCAAGATCTATTTCATCGACATCGCCAAGGGACTCCCGCTGGATTTCAGGCTTCCCTGGGGAACCAAGGTGGGG
>NZ_CALIAA010000242.1 GCF_938040765.1 uncultured Fretibacterium sp. | reverse complement strand
CCTACAAGGCACTGGACGATACGGATCGCATCGTCATTGTCGTAGCGGCCGGGAACGAGGGGCTGGAGGTAGGGGAACCCGCCCCGTTCAGCGACTCGGAGTCTCTCTTCCGGCCCCGTTTCAGGAGAGGGGAGTATTGTTATCCCGCGTCCTTCACGGGGCTGAACAATATGATCGTCGTCGGCGCCATGGCAGAGGGGGGGAAGGGGGCGTATTTCTCCAACTGGAGCCAGACGAAAGTCGACGTGGCGGCTCCGGGAATGAAGATCTACAGCACGACGCCCAAGGGAGTCGAGGGCCCGGGATACGGAAGCACGTATGGACTCTATGGGTTCATGTCGGGAACTTCCATGGCCGCCCCCCATGTGGCGGGAGCGGCCGGGCTGTTGATGTCGAAGTTTCCTACCCTCAAAGCCCACGAGCTCAAGGGGGCCATCCTCAAGGGGGCAAAGCCGAGTGTCAATCCCGTCGCCAAGCCCTTTCCGACAAAAAGCGACTATCAGGGGATCAATCCGAAGGAACAAAAGCTCTCCGCCTATGGCTTTCTCAACGTCAAGGGAGCTCTCGAATGGCTGAATACGCGCTATCCCGAGGTTCCTCCCGACCCGTCGCTCAAGCCCAAACCAGAACCGCAACCTAAACCCGAGCCTCGGCCCGAACCACAGCCGACACCGGAACCACAGCCCAGGCCGGAACCGCAGCCAAAGCCCGAGCCGCAACCAAAGCCCAGTCCCCAGCTTCCTCAGGAATCCGTGGAGCTCCCCATCGACCCCGCCCGCTGGACGGCGACAATCGGGGTCCCGGACACCCAGGGGTTCTCCAGCGTTTCCCTGATCTGCCCGGTGAGGCTCTCGTCCCAGCCCGACGCCGTATATGCCAGCGCGTCCTCCCATTTTGTAGGCGGCGTCACCTGCAGTCTGGCTTGGGACGGCAACCCGGTCGGGGCGTTCACCTTCCTGGTTCAAACGAAGGAAAGTCAGGAATACCGGCTGAAGCTGGAAGGACGGGTTCCCGCTTCCGCTTTGGACAAGGCTGCGATCTCGGCCGTGTGCTTCCGGTTCAAGGACGGCTCCATGCTGGAAAAGAGCCTGGGGTCGGAGGGACTGGCGCTCGGCAGCGTTCCCCGCTCCAACCCCGACCCCGACAACAATCAGCCCGATAAGAAAACGTCCGGGCATTCCGGAGGAAGCGGCTGTAACACGGGATTCGCAGGTCTGATCCTTCTGGCTGCCCTGCCAATTGTCCTGCGCGGAAAACCCTGAAGCCCCGTCCTTTCTCGGAGGTAAATCGGCCCCCCTCCTGCGAGGGGGGCCGATTTACCTCTTCCGCTCCAAAAGAAAAGGGACGCGCCGATTGAAACCGGGCCTCCCTCAGTCCGTCTCCTTTCGCCGCGCCTCCAAAACCAGCGCGGCCCCCGTGGGCGAGCACAGGCGCTCCTGCTTCAGGATCTCGAATCCCGAGGTTTCGATCTCGTCCGCCAGCCGTTCGAAGGTCACGGGCTGCTTTCGGTCCTCCACGGGGCCAAAGGCCCTTTGATAGCGCCCGGCCATCGCCATGACCTCGTCGAAGGACATACCGTCGGTCCCGAAGTCCATAAGCAGTAGGCGTCCTCCCTCCCGCAGCATCCGGCGCATCTCGCGCAGCGCACCCGGCCGGTCGGGAAGGACGTGCAGAATATTGAGGGCCAGCACCGTGTCGAAGCTCTTCTCGCCGAAGGGCAGGTCGAAGAGGTCCGCCCGACACACCTCCGCGTGGGGCCAGGCTGAGAGCTTCCTCCGGGCCACGCGGCACATGGCCTCCTCCCTGTCCGTCGCCACCAGACGCCGCGCCTTGGGCACAAAAAGCGAGGTAAAGCCACCGTCGCCGCAGGCCACCTCCAGGGCGTCGCCCAAGTCCTCCCATTGCAGCATCGTGCGCGCCACCTCGTCGTAAAAAGCCTCGCCCACGATAGCGCGCTGCCGGGCCGAAAAATCCTCCGCAAGGTCCTTCCACTCGAATGCCATGGCACTCACCTCCATGGACGACAGCCCCTGGCCGCCGCCCTTTCGTCCAGCACTATCCCTCCAACCTATCCCTTCATCCCCGCTTCCGCGGCATCGCGGGCTGAGGGCAGCCCCAGCCAGCTCCGAATGCGGGCGACGGCGCTGCGCCGCAGGCGATACACGTGACTGACGTCCATATGCTGCTCGTCGGCCACGGCCCTGGGGTCCTTTCCCTCGAAAAAGAGGGCCGAGACCACCTCCGCCTCACGTCCCCGCAGGCGGCCGATGATCTCGGCGACATCCAGCCAGTCCTCGTCCCCCGGCGCAGGGTCGACCTCGAGCCACTCGTCCGGCACGGGGATCGGGGCGCGGCGCTCCGAACGCTCCAGCATATTGAGCATCTGCCCCCGGATCCGGTGGCAGGCATAGGTGGCGAACTTCAGGTCCCGGTCGGGGTCGAACCGATCCACGGCCCCGATCATGGCCAACATCCCCTCCTGGACGAGATCCTGTCTCAAGGAAGGAGCCGCATGGATCCGTCCCGCGACCCAGAAGACAAGGGGCCTGTAGGCTACGATCAATTCCTCGCGGGCATTCGCATCGCCGGAGCGGCAGAGCGCCCACAGGACCCTTTCCCTCTCGGGGCTCAGCGAAGCCGATGTTCTCTCCTCCATGGGCAGACGATCGCCTCGTTTTCCAAATCATAGTCGTGCCCGGCCGGGCCCGAAAACCCTCTCCCTCATCCCCGAACGGGACCCTCGAGCACAAGGGGCCAAGCATGCGCCGCGATTTTACCACAAGGGCAGCGGGCGCCCCCCGGTATCTCCACATCCATCCTCAGACGCCCAACGCAGATGCAGGTCGTCGTTCGAGAAGACGAGGGCCGGCCCGTCCGGCCCAATCTCCACCCCGCTCAGGGAACAGTTGAACACCCTGAGGCGCCAGACGGTATGCGGATCGAGCCCCAGCAGCACCGCAAAGAGCGCCCTGATGATGCCGCCGTGGGTCACGACGGCAATCCGCTCGTGCGGCTCCGCCAGAATCATTTCGACGGCCCTCTCCACCCGATCTCTTATCGACTCCCAATCCTCGGCGCCGGGCGGCATGTTGAAGAAGGGGTCGTGCATCCAGGTCCGGAACGCGCCCCTCTCCTCCCGCTCCATCCCCAGGATGGAGCGTCCCTCCCAGGTCCCGAAATTGATCTCCTTCAAGCCCTCCAGCACCACGGTACACAGCCTGCGAGGTTTTGCCAGAGCCTGCGCCGTACTCAGCGCCCGCTGCAGGGGGCTGGAGTAGACGACCTCCGCAGGCCACTGCGCAAAGCGCTCCGCCAGGCGTTCCGCCTGGGCCAACCCCTCGGCGTTCAGGGGAACGTCCGTCTGGCCCTGAAAGCAATAACGCAGGTTCCAATCGGTCTGACCATGCCGGACCAGCACGATACGCCGCTTCCAAGATTTCCCCGACACCCGGCCACCCCCTCGGAAAAACGCAGAACGCGTCCCCGGATTTCCATTCGGGAACGAAAAAAGCGAAAGATTTCGCAAAAAATTATATCACGACGGGGTTTTGCGGGTTCGGCACCCCGGTCCCCCCGCCGCATCGAAAGGCCCCCTACGAGAAAGCGAACCTCGGGCCGGGGGCTCACCGAACCGCAAGGTACCGGCGCCGCTCCTCCTCGGGGACCATGCCGCCGCCGGTCGCCCACACGATATGGACCGCGTTCTTCAGGGCCTCTTCTTCAAAGCCCGCGGCGTACTCCCCGTCCCCCTGCGTCAGGACGCAGCCCGGAAAGCCGGCCGCAGCCGACGGCTCGACGAAGATCCGTTCCCGCTCCCAGAGCTCCGGGACCAGGCGCTCCATCCGAGAATCCGACACCGTGAAGAGCCCATCCAGCATGGGCCCCACGATCCGCCCCACCAGCTTCGAGGGACGCCCCACCGCCAAGCCGTCCGCGACCGTCCTGCCCGTCAGCCCGATGTCCTGCACGCAGATGCCGTCATGCAGGCCCGTCATCACTCCGAGCAGCATGCAGGGCGCCTCCGTCGGCTCGGCGAAGAAGCAGTGCGCGCTCTCGCCGTAGAGGCGCTTCAGTCCATAGGCAACCCCGCCCGGGCCGCCCCCCACGCCGCACGGCAGGTAGACGAAGAGGGGGTGATCCGCATCGACGGCGATCCCGCGCTCCTCCAACTGATCACGAAGACGCGCGGCCGCGACGGCGTAGCCCAGGAACAACGTCCTGGAGTTCTCGTCGTCGACGAAATGGCAGGACGGGTCCGACTCCGCCTGCCGGCGCCCCTCCGCCACGGCCTTCTGGTAGTCCCCGGCGTACTCCACGACTTGAGCGCCCTTCCGGCGCAGAAGGTCCTTCTTCCACTGGCGGGCGTCCGCGGACATGTGCACCGTAACCCGAAAACCAAGCCGGGCCCCCATGATCCCGATGCTCAGCCCCAGGTTGCCGGTGGAGCCGACCGCGACCGAATACCCGGAGAACAGGCGGCGAAAGCGCTCCTCGTCCAACACGGCATAGTCGTCCCCATCGCGCAGCATCCCGCTCTCCCGCGCCACCCTCTCGGCGAAATGGAGCACCTCGTAAATGCCTCCCCGTGCCTTGATGGAGCCCGAGATCGGAAGCTCGCCGTCGCACTTCAGCATCAGGCGGCCCCGGAGGGGCGTGCCCGACCGGCTCGAAAGCGCCTCCATCATGGCGGGAATGTCCCGCAGCGGGGACTCGATGATCCCGCCGCTTCCGGCGGTCTCGGGGAACATCCTTCGGATGCAGGGGGCGAACCGCTTCAGGCGGGCCGCCGCGTCCGCAATCTCTTCGTCCGCGATCTCCGGGGACGGAGAGGCGTCCCGGCGGGGATTGACCCAGAGGACCTCCTCCCCGCGGCTCATGGATCGGATCAGCGGATAACGTTCGGCAAGAGCCTCAATCGTGCGCACCTCGTTCATCGTTTCTCACTCCTGTCGTCGCCGCGTCGTCCGCCGCGGCCATTACGGCAGCGCCGTAAACTATTCCGTGCCTCGTCAAACGGCCGGGGGCTCGGAAAAGCGAAAGGCGGGGGCATGCCCCCGCCCATTATCCATTGAGCCCCCAAGGAACGGACAACGCGGTCTTCCATCTGCGATTCAACAGGATCAAGGACTCCCTCCCGAAAGCCATTCGCTCCATTCGGACATCACGCACTTCCATTCGGAATCCGGATCCCGTTTTACAGATCCCGTCTTGCGGCACGATAAAGTTCGTAAAAACTTACTTTCGTTGAGCTTATAACAAAGTTTCCTTTGCGTCAAGGTGGCGCTGTCCGCCCCTGGCCGCAGCGCTCACGCGCGTGCAGCGGGCTCTCTCCTCCATGCCCCCTATCCCCGAAAAACGAAACGGAGCGAGGCCCGTTGCGGGCTCCGCTCCGTTTCACTTCATCACGGAAGATCGGGACGCAGATCTTCCCGGCTACTTCTTCTCCGGGAGCCGAGCGGCTTGACGGGCAGCTCCGTCGACATAACTCTTCAAATAGGCCTCGGGGGTCGTCAGCTTCGGATCGTAGAAGGTCGGCTTCCAGCCCGAGAGCTTCGTCAGCTCCTCAGCCGTCTTGCCGTCCCCGTAGAGCATGTGCCAATGCTTGGCCGCCCCATCGCCATGCGGATGCGTGGCCACGACCGTCCCGTATCCGGCCACCGTGCCATTGATCCAGGCCACCCAGCCATCCTCGGCAAAACCATCGTTGGTATAGGTCGGCGCTGCAAGGACCGTGCCGTCCGCCTTTTTGAACTGAATCGCCGTTCCGTCGGCAACGACGACGCGATCGAACGGCGTGGCGAAAAGCTTCTGGTAATAATCTTTGAGCTCCTCGGCCGTGTAATTCTTGCCCAGCTTCTTCGCCTCCTCGGCGACCTTCCGATAGGCCTCGGCCATCAAGGGGTTGCGATGCAGTTCGGCGGCGGAGATCCATTCGCCGTTCCACGCGTCGAAGGCCTTGGGCATCATCGCGGCCAGAGCCCCGGCCTCGGCCTGTTGATCCTTAGCGATATCGGCAGCCTTGGTATCCAGGGAGCTGAACGTCGGCCACCAAGGATCGCTGGGATTGTCCGTCAGAGCCTCGAAGCTCTTGCTGCCGTAGCGCATATGCCAGTGTTTAATGCCTCCGTCCCCATCGCTGTGTACGGGGACCAGCACGAGATACCTGCATTTGTTAGCGGGGACGAAGCCGCTCCCCTGAGGAGGCGTCGCACCGCTTACGGCAGGAGACTCGAACAGATGCCACGTGGTCTCGAACTCCCGTCCGCCCATCTTCACCGTTCGCTTCCGGGTGCCCTTGGACTCGTAGGTCAGTGCTCCCAGGGAAGCCCCCTTGTCGTCCAGGAAGGTAACCGTACTGCCCTCCACTTTGAGGGAGGCGAATTTGGTCTCATACATCTCCTCGAAGAACCCCTTGACGCCCTTGGCCGTGTAGCCGCTCGTCTTCTTGACGATCTCGGCATAAACGGGGTCCATCGCGTCGTCATCGACAAAAACGCTCCAGCTCTTCCAATCTCCCTTCCAATCCGTCAGGCCCCCGGTTTGGGGCTGAGGCTGGGGTTGAGGTTGTGGCTGTGGCTGGGGTTGTGGCTGGGGCTGAGGTTGAGGTTGAGGTTGCGGCTGGGGATTCTTCCCCGCGAGGGTATTGTCCCCGCCGCCGCCACATCCGCCCAGAGCCAGCAGGGCGAGGAGGAACACAGCCAGAAGAGCGCCGACACCAAACTTTCTGCCTTTCATAACACTCACTCCTTACAGTTTGCGGTGATAAACTCGGCTAAATATAATCCATAGCAGATCAGGTGTCAATAAAATAAATCGGACTCAGAAATTTTGTCGGGACAACCTCCTTCGATACCCGCATCCCTCCTGTCCCCTCCATACGAGCGGCTGGGTTATAATGACCGAAGTTGTCTTTCGAAGTTGTTTCGACTTCGGTTATTTCTCATGAAGATCTTCATGCGAGGAGGTAGGACGTGTGCGTCGTGCGGTATTCCTGTTGTTGCTGACGGCATTCTTTATAGTGATGGGAGAGGGAATCCCGGGGGCCGGGGCCCTCGACGCCGAGAACTTTCCCGATAAGGCGAGCCTCTCCGCCAACAGGATGCGTTTCGACTCGAAGACGGGCGACTTTCTCGCCGCGGGGAACGTGGTCATCAAAGCGGACGGGCTCACCGTCTCCTCGCCCCGCGGAATCGGCAACACCCAGCGCCGGGAGGTGCTCTTCGACGAGGGGGTCACGGCCTCCGGGGACTGGCAGGGCGACCGGATCGACCTCCAGGCCGGCAGCATGGAGCTCTTCTTCGGGGAGCCCCCCACCTGCAGGATCGACAAGGGGGTCCGGGGCGGGGTGGGCTCGATTGCCCTGGACGCGGACCGCCTGACCCTGACCGGGCGCGGCGGCCTGTCCGGCGCCAACGAGGAGGACGGCCAGACAAAGGTTTGGATGACGAACGTCCGGCGCGTGGAGGACCGCGCGATGGGCATCGCCTTCGGGGCGGACTCCGTGGAGGGGATGCTTCGGGAGGGGATCCTGGTCTCCATGACCGCGAAGTCGAAGGTCTGGATCGAGGGAAGGCCGAACCGCAGCGGGGACGCCGTGAGCCTGCGCGGCGACCGGGCGGTCTACTCCGAGGAACGGGGCAGCGTCGTCCTGAGCGGCAACGTCCGCGCAGTCCAGAAGGGGCGGACGCTGACGTCGGATTCCCTCGTCTACTTTCCCGATCAGAACCGCGTGGAGGCCCTGGGAGGAATGGTGAGCCGCTCGGGCACCGCGAGCACGGAACGCGCGACGATCACCATCGACCTCTCGAAAGAGCCCAAACGGACGCCCGCCGTATCGTCCGACGAGGCGGCAAAGGGAAAAGGCGACAAAAAAACGGCGCCCGCGAAAAAGGGCAGGAAGCGATGAGCTCGAAGCGGAACACGAAAAAGGCTGCTCCCGACGCCGTGTCGGTCCCGGCGGACGACGCGGCGACCGGGCTCCGGCTCTCCACGCGGGGACTGCGCAAGGGGTATGGAGGGCGCCTCGTCGTCTCGGACGTCGATATCGAGGTCGGGCCGGGGGAGGTCGTTGGGCTCCTCGGCCCCAACGGCGCGGGCAAGACGACCTCGTTCTACATGATCGTGGGGCTTATCAGGCCGGACGCCGGCAGCGTCTTCATCGGGGACCGAAACGTCACCGGCCTGCCGGTCTACGCCCGCGCCCGGGCGGGGATCGGCTACCTTCCGCAGGAGTCCTCGGTGTTCCGCAGCCTGACGGTGCGGGAGAATATCGACCTGGTCTGGGAGGAGATGGGGCGTCCCTCCGAGGATGCCACGGATCGGCTGCTCGAGCAGTTCGGCATCGTCCATATCGCCGACACCCGCGGCTATGCCCTCTCCGGCGGCGAACGCCGCCGCGTGGAGATCGCGCGGGCCCTGACCCTCAAGCCCCACTTCATCCTGTTGGACGAGCCCTTCAGCGGCATCGACCCCATCGCGGTCAACGACATCCAGGCCATGATCCAGACTCTGAGGGAACGGGGATACGGCGTGCTCATCACGGATCACAACGTAAGGGAAACCCTCTCCATCACCGACCGAACCTACCTGATCCACGACGGAAAAATCTTCCTGAACGGCTCGCCCGAGGAGGTCGCACAGAACCCCCTGGCGCGCAAGTTCTACCTGGGAGACAACTTCTCCTGGTAAGGGTTCCCGGTAAGAGGATCCCGCGCTTCAGACGGAATCAGGCGGTGGCGCCTTCCTATCGCGAAGGGGATCGACGTACTTCTTCCGATCCTCCAGCGAGATGCGCGTCAGCGCGCTCTCTGGCAGGCCGGCCAGCAGCCTCCAGCCCCTGTCCAGGGACTGCCCGATGTCGCGGTTCTCGTCCCGCGACTGGCCGATGAAGGTTCGTTCGAACGCGTCCCCGAAGGCGAGGTACGCCTGGTCCTCCTCGGAGAGCTCGTCGCGCCCAACCACCTCGGACAGGGCCTTGACCTCCTGCACCTTGCTGTAGCAGGCGAAGAGCTGGCTGGACAGGCTGGGGTGGTCCTCCCGCGTATAGCCCTTGCCGATGCCGTCCTTCATCAGGCGCGAGAGGCTGGGGAGCGGGTCGATGGGCGGATAGACGCCCGCCGCATCCAACGCGCGCGACAGGACGATCTGCCCCTCCGTGATGAACCCCGTCTGGTCCGGGACGGGGTTGGTGATATCGTCGTTGGGCATGGTGAGGATCGGAAGGAACGTGATGCTTCCCTCCTTTCCCTTCAGGACCCCGGCGCGCTCGTAAAGCGAGGCTAGGTCGCTGTAGAGATAGGCGGGGTACCCCTTGCGGCTCGGGATCTCGCCCCGGCCGACCGAGAGCTCGCGCAGCGCCTCGCAATAGCTCGTGAGGTCCGTGACGATGACCAGCACGTGCATCCCCAGGTCGAACGCCAGGTACTCCGCCGCGGTCAGGGCATAGCGGGGCGTCGCGATGCGTTCGATGACGGGGTCATCCGCGAGGTTCCGGAACATCACCAGCTTCGACCCCCGCTGCGACAGGCTGGCGGAGAAGGCCGCCGCGTCGTCGTGCCGGATCCCGACTCCGGCGAACACGACCGCGAAGTTGTCGGCCCCCATCAGCTTGGCCTGGGAGGCGATCTGAATGGCCAAACGGTTGTGCGGCAGGCCATTGCCCGAGAAGATGGGCAGCTTCTGTCCGCGAATGAGGGTCATCAGCACATCGATCGTCGAGAACCCCGTGTTGATGAAGTCCCGGGGATAGAGACGCGCCATCGGGTTTATGGGCTGCCCGTTGACGTTGCGCCTCGTCCCGCAGTAGACGGGGCCATTTCCGTCCAGGGGGCGGCCCAGCCCGTCGAAGGTCCGCCCGAGGATGTCCGGCGAGAGCGAGATCTCGAGGGGATGCCCCAGGAAGCGCGTCCTGGCCGTCGCCGGGCTCAGCCCCTCCGTCCCCGCGAACACCTGCACCATCACCGCGTCCTCGCTTACCATGACGACACGCCCCATACGGGGCTCCCCGCCGTCGGCGGTCACCTCCACGACCTCGTCGTAGCCAACCCCCGGAATGCCCTTCAACAGGACAATGGGCCCCTTGATACGGGTCATCCCCGTATACTCCGCAAGGGCCATACTCTCACTCCCCCTCCGTGAACCCGAACCGGTCACCGCTGCCGCCTCGCCGTTCCCCGTCATCACGCCGTGCCCTCCGAAGCGGCGGACGCGCCGTCCTCGTCCTCGTGGGCCAGACGCTCCCGGCCGACGAGCGCCAGATGCTCCTCGAGGCGCTTCTCCAGATCGCCGAACCCCTCGCCGTCGCTAAACGGCAGTTCCCGCGCGTGGATCACCTCGTCGAGCTCCTTGATCCTCCGAATCAGCGACAGGGGGCACCCCTCGGCCACCAGGGCCTTCGCCTGCCGATGGAAGTTCAGGATCATCCGCAGAATCGCGAACCCCTTCCTGGGCGGACAGAAGGAATCGTCACTGAAGGAATTCTGCTGGAGATAGCCGTTCTTGAGGAGCGAAGCCGTCAGGGCCACGAGCTTCTGGCCGTCGGGCAGCACATCCTCGCCCATCAGGCGGATGGTCTGCTGCACGGCGTCGTCCTCCGCCAGCACGGCCCGGGCCTCCTCGCGCAGCTCGCCCCAGGAGGCGTCGATGTTCTTTTCGCACCAGCCGCGGACCTCGTCCGCATACTCGCTGTAGGAGTCCATCCAGCTGATTGCGGGAAAGTGCCGGGCGTGAGCCAGGGAGGCGTCGAGCGCCCAGAAGCACCGGATGAAGCGCTTGGTGTGCCGCGTCACGGGCTCGGTGAAGTCCCCTCCCGGGGGCGAGACCGCCCCGATGACGCTGATGCTGGCCGTCCGGTCGCCGAAGGTCCGCACCTTGCCCGCCCGCTCGTAGAACTCCGCCAGGCGCGTCGCCAGGTAGGCGGGGAACCCCTCCTCCGCGGGAATCTCCCCCAGCCGTCCCGACAGCTCGCGCAGGGCCTCGGCCCAGCGCGACGTGGAGTCCGCCATCATCGCGACGTCGTAGCCCATGTCGCGATAGTACTCCGCGATCGTGATCCCCGTGTAGATGCTGGCCTCCCGCGCGGCGACCGGCATGTTGGACGTGTTGGCGATGAGGACGGTCCGCTGCATCAGCGGCTTTTTGGAGTACGGATCCTCGAGCGACGGGAACTCCTCCAGCACCTGGGTCATCTCGTTGCCGCGCTCCCCGCACCCGATGTACACGACGACCTTGGCGTCGCTCCACTTGGCCAGCTGGTGCTGCGTCACCGTCTTGCCCGTCCCGAACCCACCGGGGATCGCCGCGACGCCCCCCTTGGAGATGGGAAAGAGCCCGTCGATGACCCTCTGCCCCGTGACCAGCGGCTCGTCCGGCAGCAGGCGGTCCCGATAGGGCCTCGGACGCCGGACCGGCCAGTGGTGATACATCATCACCGGCACGATGGTCCCGTCGTCGCGCCGGACCCGCGCCACCACATCCGACGTCTTGCAGAAGCCGGAAGCGACGATGAACTCCACCTCTCCCTCCAGCCCGTAAGGGACCAGAACGCGATGGGTCACCAGATCCGTCTCCTGAAGCTCGGCAATGACCGAACCGCCGCGCACCCGGTCCCCCACCTTGCAGGTCGGGGTCAGCTCCCACGAACGGGACATGTCGATCGGGTCGAGCTTCGAGCCCCGGCCCAGAAAGCCGCCCTCCTTCTCCATGAGGCGGTCCAGAGGACGCCCGATCCCGTCGATGATATGCCCCACCAGCCCCGGTCCCAGGCACACGGAAAGAGGCCGGCCAAGCCCGCGGACGGGCTCCCCGACGCGGAGCCCCGTCGTGTCCTCATAGACCTGGACGACCCCGCTGTCCCCATCCATCTGAAGGATCTCGCCCATCAGGGCAAGCTCCCCCACCTCCGTCATCTCCCCCATCGCAAAGCGGGAGAGCCCCGAGGCACGGACGACGGGACCGTCGATCATCGTGATGCGGCCCATCCGCTCGGCCGCTGCCTCCATGTTCTTCACCCCGATCTTCATCCTCTCACAGATCCGAATCCACTCACAGCTCCGCAAGGACGGCTTCCGCCACCGAGTCCGTCATTTCCTCGATCTTCGCCCTCCAGTCCGCCGATATGCGCCACCCCTCATCCTCCGAGAAAAGGACCACCCCCCCGAGGATGGGCTCCGGCGTATCGTCGAATCGGACGTCCAGCTTGGGGAAACGGGCCCTCAGGGCCCTGGCTATCCCCTCCCCCAGCGGAGCGTCCTCCGCACGAAGCCGCAGCCCCACCCGACCGCTGCGCAGGCGCTCGCAGACCTCCGCGGCGACGCCGGTCAGGATGGCGTCGTAATCGTCCCGTGCGGACAGCCCCACCAGCGCCTTCTGCAGGGAGGCCAGGGCCTCCTGGACCAGGCCGCTCCGGAGGCGCAGCCGTTCCCTGTCCCGGCTCGTCCCGGCCTCCACGAGCCGCCGGTCCGAGATGTCCTGGGCCTGCTTCACTGCGTCGTCCCGGATACTCCGCACCGTCGCGTCCAGCTGCGCCGTGTGGTCGGCCAGCCAGCGCTCCGCGCACGCCTCCGCCTCCTTCAGGATGCGCTCGCGCTCCTCCGCCCCCCTGGAAAGGATGGAAGCGCGGAGCCCGTCCAGTTTTTTCCTCTCGTCCCGATCCCCGTCCGGGGCAAAACCGTGCGAGTTCCCGCCGGAAAGAGGGGCGCCCTCCCGCTTCATTCAAGCCTCACCCCTATCGCCTCGCGGATGTACCGCGTCAGAAAATCCTCTTTTCTCCGACTCCCATGCCGATCCGGAATCTCGACCAAAAGGGGCGGTTTCCCGCTCCTGCGCATCTCGACGACCTTGTCGGGGACGGTCTCCGCCACGATCTCCGTCACGAGGAGGACGCCGAGGTCCCTCATCGAAAGGGCCTGAGAAAAGGCCTTGAGGCTCTCCTCCCGCCCGTGCGCCACGACCCCCTTGATCCCGGCCAGCTTCATCAGCACCAGGGTGTCGTGGTTGTCGCTGATCAGGAAGGCCTTCATGGCGGGCCGCTCTAAATTTTTCCCAGGATGAACAGGGAGATGACGAGCCCGTAGATGGCGATTCCCTCCGCGAGCCCGATATAGATCAGCGTGGTTCCGAACATCGAGGGCTTCTCCCCCACGACCCCAAGCGCCGCGGCGCCGACGAACGCGACGCCGATGCCCGCACCGACGCAGGCCAGGCCCGTCGAGAGCGCCGCGCCGATGAAGCCCATCCCCGTCGCGGTCCCGGCGGAGGCCCCGGACTCCTGCGCGAACGCGGCCGCGGCAGAGAGACAAAGCATCAGCACGGACACGCCCATCCAGGAGGCCAGGGCCCTCCTCGGAGCGCGGGGAACGCGCCCCGTCCTCCTTGTCCAAACCCCATAGCCGACCAGCACCGCAGAGGAAACCGCAACCCCAAGAACACTCAGCATCCCAACCGCACTCCCTTCCCCGCAAACAACTCCAGCGAGCTTTCCTTCAACCTGCGCGACCTTCAATCCGCAAAACCTCAATCCGCGCGTCCCCGTTCCTGCGCGCTCCTCCTCCAGAGGACGGGACGAAACTCCCGCCCTCCGCCATGATAGAACTTCCCGAAAAATTCGTAGTACTCCAGGCGCAGCGTCTGGATGAACACGATCAGCCCCTCGAGCCCGATGATGACGAGATGCCCTACCACTAAGGCAAGCGCGTGGAACACCTTGCCGCCGGGCACGTGCTCCACCATCTGCCCCAGCATGAACACCGCCGCGCAGAGCCCCGCATGGTTCAGGGCGAACGCCGCCAGACGCACGAACGACGCCGTGTTGCTGATGAAGTTCAGCAAGGCATGGAAGACCGAGAACAGGTGAACCACGCCCCCCTCGTCCACGGACTCCCCCCGGAACACGCAGCCGGCCAGGACGTTTCCAAGGAGCATCGCGCAGAGGAGCAGGACGAGGGCGGCAATGAAGATCCGGCTCACCCAGGGGGCGAGCGTCCCCTCGAGGGACAGGACCCCAAAGGCCAGAGCCAGCCAGTAGAAGGCCAGCCCCGTCACCCCCTCGGGGGAGAACACGGCCTCGCCCCACTCCCTCCTGCGGGCCAGGGACCGGATTCGGAAGAGGATGCCGAGCGACAGAAACGCTATCCCCACCCCGACCGCTACGGGGAGGAGCGTGTTCACGTGTTTCATGGGGGATATCCAGAGGGGCGGAATCAGCTCCTCGCTCCCGAAGACGCTGCCGTAGAGGATGCCGAAGAGGACCGCCGAGGCCCCGGCCACCTTCATGACGGACGCCAGGGGCCTCCCCATCCAGCCCCTTCGCTCCATCAGCCACGTGCCGAGGATCAGGGCGAGGCCGTGACCCACGTCCCCGAACATGAACCCGAAGAACAGGCAGAAGCTGACCGAGACGACGAGCGTCGGGTCCAGCTCGCTGTAGGAGGGCAGGCTGTAGAGCCTCACGATCTCCTGGAACCGGCGCGCCACCGGGGTATTGCGCAGCAGGGTGGGAAGCTCGCTTCCCTTCGACTCGAGGGAGGCCCCGTCCTCCGTGAGGACAACGGTATGGGGCGCCTCCCGGCCCGCCAGAGCGCACAGCTCCCCGCAGGCCTCCTCGGGCATCCACCCCGAGACGACCACCATGTCGTCGAACTCGCCCCCCATCCGGCAGAGCGAGTAAACGCGCTGCATGGCATAGACCATGCCGTAAAGCCTCTCCAGCTCGACACGGTTCTCCCCGGTATAGAGGACCGGCATGTCCCGGCACCTCCCGATCTCCGCCTCCAGAAAATCGAGGCGGGCGGACAGCTGCGCCCCGCCGCCGGCCGCGAGCTCCTGGATCGCCGTCTCGAACACGCGCATGTGCACCCCGGTCAGAAGCTTCTCCAGCGCCGCTCCATAGGAGGACTCGCAGAACGCGGCCACCGTCGTCCTCCCCCCCTCCTCCTCGAAGAGCGGAAGGAGCAGGGCGGGCCCTGCGGAGGCGATCTCCCTCAGCCGCTGCCAGTTCTCCCCGGTAAGGCTCCCCAGGACCACCCGGCAGCAGGAGGATGACGCCAGCAGGGAGGGCGGAAGCCCCAGCGCCTCCAGGGCATGGGCAAACTCGAGCATGGCCCTGCAGCGCCCGTGCTCCATCCGAAGGTGCTCCAGCCTGTCCTGCCAGACCTCGGCCAGGCGCGAGAGCCGATTCACGCGCTCCTCCAATTCCGAAAAGGAAACCTCCGTAAAAGAAATCGCCGAAGAGGGAATTCCGGAGGCTCCGTCCGGCGCCCTTCGGCCCGGGGCCGGGGTCCCCGCCAGCCCCCTCAGCCGCTCCAGCTTCTCCAGCAGCGCGTCGCAGCGGCCGCTCTGGCAGGCCCGAATCCGGGAGCTCAGCCTTCCCCCGGACAACATCACCTCGGGGGACATCGGTTCAAAATCTCCGGTCTCCAGCAGCCTCAGTGCCATCGCCTCAATCTCGTCCCGGGGGCCGACAAGGGAGACCCCCGCCATCCTCACGACGGCCATCAGCGCCCGCCTCCTTCCCCACCGGCCAGGTCGTTCAGGATCAACAGCCGACCGACCCTCCTGCGGTCGTAATCGTATCGCACGGCCTCGATGACCGTGATCAGGTCCCGGACCTCGAAGCCCTTCAGCATCAGGTAGGCCCCGACGTTGTGCCATCCCGGGGCCCCGGACCGGAACACATCCCCGGCGACGCGGCGGAGGGTCCTGCACAGGTGAAGCTCCACCTCCGCCTCCCTGAGGGAGGGATCCGCCTCGTCCGAACGGAAGATTCCGGCATAGGGCGTACCCTCCAGAACGTCGTCCCAGGCCGAAAGCTCCGAGAACGCGGCGCGGGAGAGCAGGCCGAAGTCCGCGCGGTAGCGGGACCGCGTCACCGTGGCCAACGCCTGTTCCGGCGACAGGCCGAAGAAACGCCTGCAGCGGTAGATCCAGTAGAGGTTCACCAGGTCCACGCGAACCCCCACCAGCCGGGCAAGCAGGCGGCCCTCCAGCCCCCCGACCGGGAGGACGGCCCCATAGAGGCTGTCGAAGTAATACCGGTCCAGGGCCATCCCCAGCGCGAAGGACACCCTGCAGGCGTCCTCCCCCGAGACCTCCGTCCCGTCGTCTTTGACGGGGAGCGTCTCCTTCAGCGCCGCACGCAGGCGCTCGTCCCGGATCGACGCCAGCATGGCCCCCGTCGTCCGCGCCGCCAGAAGCGCGTTCCGGTCCAGGAGGGTCGACCGGAAGTCCGGGAACAGCCCGAACATCCGCTCCTCCTCCCGGGCGGCCGGGTCGGAACCGAACCTCCGGCGAAAATGGTCCTTGAAGAACTCGATATCGTAGGCCTGGAGCCACAGGTCCAGGAGGTGCCGACAGCCCGCCCCCATATAGGAGCGAAACGCCAGGGCGTCGCGCAGCAGGGAGGTCTCGAGGCGGAACTCGAGCTCCATCCGGCGGACGTCATTCAGAGACAGGCCTTCCAGGGCCTTCCCATAGGGGGTCGCGTCGAGGGACACCGCGACGGCGGAGACGGACGGCTGTTCCAGGAGGGCTCGGAAATCCTTTGACGACAGCAATTCGGACCGGCGCACCCGCGCTTTCGCGGACAGGGCAATGCGGCCTCCTCCGCCGAGAATCATCGTCAGTCTCCGCGGGAGGCATACCGGGCGGCGATGTCCTCCGCCATCCCGGCTATCAGGGCGGGCGCCTTGCGGTCGTAGTTTTCGCGCATCCTCTCGCGCCCCCTTCGCCCCATCTCGGCGATGTGCAGCGCCTCCATCTCCGCGGACTTCCGTGCGGACTCGATCTGGGCCAGGGCGTCGCTGTGCGCGGCCTTCAGACGCGCCTCCCGGTCGCAGGCGAACCGCTCCTGCGCGCGCCGCATGACCTCCTCCGCCTCGCGTTTCGCCGAGTCCCGCTGCTTCCCCGACTCGTCCTCGGCCCTCAAAAGCACGTCCAGGACCTCCGTCAACGTCAAATCCATCTCACGACCTCCGAAAACAGCCCGAATGACGCGAAGCCTACAAGGCCCCTTCCCTACATCTCACGCCCCGAGGAGAGCTTTATGCGCGTCATGTCCTCGCGCTCGTTCTCCTCCAGGGCCGCCGCAATGGAGCGGACCTGGGCCTCGCAACGGGGGATGAACACCTTCTCCAGCGCGTTGACCCGCCGCACCGTCCTGCGTATCTGCATGGCCAGCCGGTAGACGCTGGTCTCCACCTCCGCCAGCCGCGCGATGAGCGGGACCAGGGAACGGGCCTGGACATACGCGTTGTCCAGGACGGAGGAGGTCCCCGACATTCCTCCCAGGGAATAGACGGGGCTGCAGACGGGCTCCAGGGGATCCACCTCGGGAATGTCCATCCCCATGATGGAGCGCAGACGAATCACGAACCGGTCCTCCTCCGGAACGATGCCCGCGACCCTCTCCACGTTCTCGATCCCCATGGCGATATTCGCCATCCGGAGCCCCGAGTAGGCCCCGGCGAAGATATCGCGCATCCCGCTCTGCACCTCCCGAACCTCCTCGATCCTGCCCGCGAGCTCGGCCATGAGGATCCTTCGCTTCTGTTCCAGGAGATCGTGTCCGCGCCGCGCCAGCTTGAGCGCGGCCTGGATGCGGGCCATGTCGCTGCGCGTCGCCGCAGCCTGCCTGGACATCTCTCATCACTCCCAACGGTAAAGGAGACCGCCCCCGTGCTCCCTCGCACGGCCCGGCGGCCCGCCCCCAGATTTTAGCGCGAATTTTCGTTTTATACCCGGAAAAACGACCGATCACGCCCCCGCGGAGTAGCGGCCCGGACCGGCCGGAACCGCGAGGCCGGCGGCGGAGAGCGCCATCAGACAGCCCTGAAGCGCCGCGAGGTCCAGCCCGCTCTCCGCCATCAGGTCGTCGGCCGTCCGGCCCCCCTGCCGCTGCAGCAGCGCCAGCACGACCTTCTCGTCCGTGGAGAGCTCGGGAGGGTCCTCCGGCGGCGCCCCGAGGTCCAGCATCAGCTGTCCGTACCGCCCCGAGATGCTGCGGATGAACTCCTCGACCTCGACCAGCGGCTCCGCGCCGTCGCGCAGCAGTCGGTTCGACCCCCTGGCGACCGTCTCCGTGATACGCCCGGGAACGCACCAGACCTCGCGCCCGATGTCGAGGGCGAGGCGGGCGGTGATCATGGCCCCGCCGTCCTCCGGGGACTCCACCACGACGACGCGCCCCGCCATGCCCACGATGAGGCGGTTGCGCTCGGGGAAGCGCCAGGGGTCCCCGCCCGTGTCCATCGGATACTCCGAGACCAGCGTCCCACGCTCCGCGATCCTGCGGAACAGCTCCCGGTGCTCCGAGGGATAGACGCGGTTCACGGCCGTGCCCAGCACGGCGACGGTCCGTCCCCCCTCCGCCAGGCACCCGCCGTGTCCGGCGGCGTCGACCCCGCGCGCCCCGCCGCTGATTACGAGATACCCCGAACGCGCAAGGGCACGCCCCAGGGATTCGCCGACCGACTTGGCGTAGAGGCTGCACTTCCGCGTCCCCACGACGGCGACGGAGGGCGCGCACGAAACGTCCAGGTCCCCTTTGACGTAGAGCCCGACGGGCGGCTGCGCGAGGTCCCTCAGCCGGGGAGGATATCCCTCGTCATCGACCGTCAGAAAGCGCGCGCCTTCGCGCTCCGCCCTCTCCAGCTCCCGCTCCGGCCAGTCCCGCTCCCGCAGGAGCCCCTCCAGCTTCACGCAGGCGGACGGCCGAAGCCCCAGCCGTTTCCAGAGCGCCTCGCCATCCGTCCAGGCCGACTCGGGACCGTATTCGTCCCGCAGCGCCTCGAACGCGGACAGCGGAGCCCGCGCGGCGTTCAGCAGCAGCGCGGCCCGAAGCAGGGGATTCATGCCCCGGGCTCCTTACCCGCCGGACCGGACGGGAGGGGCGCGTCCTTCCAGTTCCACCATTTCAGCTTCTCCGGATCCGGGTCCTCCGTCGAGGCGAAGTAGACGGCGCACCGATAGACGTAGAGCTGGCACCGGTCGATCCGGCACCCGCGCAGGGCGCAGTCGCGCTCGTACAGGGCCTCCGGGTCCGCATCCCTCAGGGACTCGACCGTCGTATGCCCCAACCGGATCAGATCCTCCTCCGTCTTGGGACCGACGCCGGGGATTCGGCGGAGGTCGGTCCTCACCCTATCTGCCCTTCTCTCTGCCCCTTCACGAACCAGTCCCTGCCCTCGACCAGACGGGCCACGAGCATCGCGGAGCAGGTGTCGCCGGTGGCGTTGACCATCGTGGCCGCGGGGTCGACCAGAAAGCCCAGGGTGGCGATGATGGGGAACGCCTCCGGGGGGAAGCCGTAGAGGCTCACGATGAGCATCTCGCCCACCAGCCCCCCGCCGGGGATGCCGGAGAGCACCACTCCGCTGAGTACGGCGACCGCAACGGCGCTGGCGAAGGTCCCCGCCCCCTCGAAGGGCATGTTGAAGACCCCGAAGAGGAAGGCGATCTTCAGGATGCCGCTCAGGCAGGATCCCTCCATGTGGGCCGTCGCCCCGATGGGGAGCACCACCTCGCCGATGTCGTCCGGTATCCCGATTCTGCGGGCCACCTCCAGGTTCACGGGCAGGGTGGCGGTGCTGCTCTGGGTCCCCAAAGCGGTCACGGCGGCGGGCAGGATGTTCTTCCAGAAGATAGCTGGGCCCCTGCGCCCGGCCGCCCAGGCGGAGTAGAGGGTGAAGGCGGTGAAGAAGTAGGCGAGGGTCGTCACGTGGTAGATCACCATGGAGCGGAGGTAGGTGCCCAGGAGGTTCGGGCCGAAGTCCCCGACGAGGGCGGCGAAGTAGGCGGCCAGACCGATCGGCGCGTAGTACATGATGATGCTCACCAGCTTCAGCATGGCGTCCGCCAGGACGGAGATCCCCCGCGCAGCGGCCCTGCCCCGCTCCCCCAGCAGCTGGAGGCTGACGCCGAAGAGGACCGAGAAGAGGATCAGGGGAAGCATGTGGCTCCTGGAGAGGAGGTCCTGGAAATCGCTGACGGTGATCGCCTTGACGATCTGGTCGGCCGTGCTCAGGGGCTGCAGGTTCTCCGGCGGCGTCAGGGCGATGGTCGTCCCCGCAGCCGGGGGATAGAGCCGTACGGCCGCCAGCATGAGCAGGGCCGCGACGGCCCCCGTGACGAGGAACACCACGACGAGGGACCCCATGACGCGGCGCAGGCGCTTCATCGAGGACATGTTGGACACGGCGCCGCAGACCGTCGTGAAGACGAGGGGAACGACGACCATGAACATGGCGTTCAGGAAGATATCGCCCAGGGGTTTGAACATCAGGGCTTCCTTGCCCATCGAGGCGCCCAGGACGCAGCCCAGCGCGATAGCGGCCAGCAGCGTCAGGGGAAAACGGTAGGACCTCCAAAAGCTGTTTCCCTGTCTTTCCGACATCGTTGCACACCCTCCTTCGACCCGACTCGGGTCATCGTCATGGACCGCTGCCCTTACCCCTCTCCCGAACCCAGCAGCCCCGGGAACCAATAGCGTTTGTTCGCCTCCTTCCTGAGCGCGTCCCAGGAGGCGAGGATGCTCACGGCCTCGTTGGCGACGCGGACGCTTTTGTCGATGCCCTCATAGCGGAACGTGTCCTTCAGGCGATGGGCCACCACCGCGAAGACCGCGCCGGCGCGGAACCCGTAGAGCCCAGAGATCGTGAAGACCGTGGCGGCCTCCATCTCGAGGTTCAGCACCCCGGCGCGCCGCAGGTCGTCTATTCTGTCGCGGGACGCGGACTGCGTGTAGCCCCCGAACCCCGGCCGGGCCTGTCCGCAGTAGAAGGAGGCCGTCGAGCAGCCAACGCCAACGTGATAGACCGCGCCCAGACGCTCGCAGGCCTCCACCAGCGCGGCGGTGACCTCGTAGTGCGCCTGGGCGGGATAGGAGAGATCGACGTAGTCCGGGCTGGTCCCGTCCCGGCGCATCGCGCCCGTACAGACGATCAGGTCGCCGCACTCGATCCCCTCGGCGATGGCGCCGCAGGACCCCACGCGGATGAAGGTGTCCGCGCCCAGGGCGGCCAGCTCTTCGAGCGCGATGGACGTCGAGCCGCCCCCCATGCCCGTGGAGCACGTCGTCACGGGGACGGAGCCGATCGTCCCGCTCCAGGTCCGATGCTCGCGGTGGTTCGCGATGAAGCGGGAGTCCGTCCATTCTTTGGCGATGGCGTCCGTGCGTTCCGGGTCCCCGGGAAGGAGGACGTAGCGGTTCACGTCCCCTCTCCCGCAGCGGATGTGGTACTGGAGCTCGCCCTCCATCACGGGGCGCTCCGCGCTGTCTGCGCGCCAGCCTCCGGTCATGGTCTTTTCCTCCTCTCATTCCATCCTCAATCATTTGCATGCTTCGTTGTTTTTGCTCGCCTTGCTCGACGTACTTCTTTGTACGCATTCGCGGCGG